>USJX01000014.1 GCA_900555035.1 uncultured Prevotella sp. | reverse complement strand
CACAAGTGATAAATTTTTTCTCTTTAGCCATTTTACTTTTAGATAAAATATTAAATATGTTTTGTATAAATTCTCTTTCCTTAATGAACTAGTACAGGAATCCCAATAACCACAACGGTATCTTGTTATCCTTGCCCACCTCTGTATTGTAGCGGGCATAGATGGTGTCGGGATTACTTCGAATCTTATTCGTCGATTGGGCATCGCAGATTCTGAACTTCTTGCTACCATCCACTGTATAGAAGTGGTCCTTGCCTTCCTGGTGCACCTTATGGTCTTTCCAGAGCGAGTTGACGAAGAACGTTTCCATCACCTCTTGCGTGTCTATCTGGATAGGATAGATGGCATACATGAGGTTCGGGTTGTGCATCATCACCTTGGACGGTTTCTTTGGGAAATCCTGTCCGTCTGGATAAATCATGTTGATGAGTCGTGCATCTGCCAGATACTTGATGTAGTTCATCACGGTGGCGCGGCTGGTGTTGATACAGTCTGCCAGCTGGCTCACGTTTGGGGCCTTGGCTCCTTCTACTGCCAACTGATAGAAGAGTGTCTTTATCTTCGGCAGGTATTTCAGTTCAATCTGCTTGATGAGGAGGATGTCAACCTCGGTCATCATGTTCATCGTCTTTAGTAGATTCTCTGTAAAGTTACGCTGCTCCAAAAAGAAAGGATAGAAGCCATGGTGCAGGTAGTCCTGGAAATATTTCATCGGACTTACCTTTGGCAGAATCTGCTTGATGATGTGCTCATGATTGCGCAGGATGTCGTCAAGTTCGTATGCCTTGAAGTTGTTGCCCGTCTGCAAGTTGATGAACTCGCGGAACGAGAAGCCGCGCAGGTTATAGCTTTTCACGATGCCGTTCAGCTCAGGGTTCTCTTCCTTCAGTCGCATCACGCTTGAACCGGTGAATACAATCTTCAGTTCCGGATACAGGTCGTAGCACTTGCGGAGCTCCTTGCTCCAGTCTTGCTGCTTGAACACCTGGTCGATGAGCAATGTTCTGCCACCTTGTTTCACGAAGTCGCCGGCAAAGTCGGCGATTCCTCTACTCTGGAAATAGAAGTTATTCATATTCACATACAAGCACTTCCGATCGTGTGGTCCAAAGTGCTCCTTAGCATACTGTAATAGGAAGGTTGACTTGCCTACACCTCGTGTGCCCTTGATGCCAATCAATCGGTCGGTCCAATCAATCTCATCCATCAAGGTTCGTCTCACAGGGGCATCTGTATGCTCTACAAGATAAGTATGTGTTCTGAAGAATGCTTCTTCCATGCGTCTATAATTGATTCAAATTTTGTTTTATGATGCAAAGGTAATAATATATTTTAAATTTGCAAACTCTAGATAGCAAAAACTAACTTTTTTTTCATTATTTAGCACTTTTCTACGTAAAAATGGCCTTCTCGTGCCATTTTTCTCCCAATATTTTGTAACTTTGCAGCATGAAACTACATATCTTCAATCCAGAACACGATTTGGCTTTGGCCGCTAATTTGCGACAGTTTACAGCTCCTCATGCAGGAAGACAGTTGCGAAGTGACCTGGCGTTTATTCCTGCCTTGTGGGCAGATCAGGGTGATTGGGTGCTTGTTGATGACATCGGCAATGCACTCGACAAGGTGCGCCATTTGGGAATGCATCTTGCAGAGAAAGTTGAGTTTATAACAAAAGCACAGTTGGAGCATGCACTCAAGACGGAGTTTCTTGACAGTATTCATCCCTGGGGATGGAACCTGAGCTTGAAACGGGAATTGGAGCAGATGAGGGTGCCGGAAATCATGCTGCCTACCGATGATATATTAAATAAGGTACGCGCGATTAGTAGCAGACAGTGGGCTGCCGAGCATTTGCAGCAGGGCGTGGTGTATGCCGATTCCTATACAGAGGTGAAGGAATTGGTTCTGCTGCATGGAAAAGCTGTGGTCAAGGCTCCATGGAGCAGCAGCGGTAGGGGCGTGAAGTATGTTGCTGCCGATGAATTCCGAACAGCTGGGGAGTATCCTGCCTTTGAGCGTTGGACACGTAATGTCATTGCTCATCAGGGAGGCGTTACTGTGGAGCCTTATTATAATAAGGTGAAGGATTTCGGAATGGAATTTGAAATGCGTGACGGTAAGGTGAACTATCTTGGACTTTCATTGTTTGATACGGTTAAGAATGCTTATTCCGGCAACTTGCTTTGTTCGGAAGAAGATAAACAGAATATGTTGTTGCAATATGTGAATCAGGAGACTCTTGCTGCTGCATGTCAGAGAATTATGGATATCATGGAGCCTGCCTTGAAGGATGTTTATAGCGGTCCTTTTGGGGTGGATATGATGATTGCTTCAAAGAATGATGAATTGGAACTAGTGCCTTGTATTGAATTGAATCTTCGCAGGACGATGGGGCATGTGGCTCTTGAACTGGCTAAAATTGCTAATCCACAGAGCTTAATGCGTGTGGAGTTTGATGGCAACAGATACCATTTGCGTGTGATGCCAGGCAAACAAACCGTTAATGAGTCTTAATTTTATGCTGTTTGATGCAAGAAATCATTAGGTTTGTCATTTCATAGACAGATTATCAACGAAATTAAATGATTATGAAGAAGAGTAATTATGGTAAAATGTTTAGTACAGCCCTCATGATGATGGCTGCGATGACGATGACTTCTTGCTCTGGTAGCAAGAAAATATATGGTGGTTCTAATGTAGGTGAAAGCAGTGACATGGGAAAGAATGAAGAGGATTTAGATAATAGCTATCTGGTTCTTTCTGAAAAGCAGCATGATGTTATCAATAAGAATAATGAGTTTGCACTTCGATTGTTTGATAAAATCTCGGGTCAGTCTTCACAGATAGTCTCACCTATGAGCGTGGCTTACCTGATGGGTATGTTGGCGAATGGTGCTGATGGAAATACTCAGCAGGAGATTCTTAAGGCTATTGGATGCGAGGGTGTTAGTGTGGATGACTTAAATGAAACCTACAAGGCGATTCTCTCTACAGCTGGTCAACTTGACAAACAGACCAAGGTAGAGATAGCCAACTTCATTGCTGTTAACAAGAATTTTTCTGTAAAGGAGAATTTCAGTAAGAAGGTAGGTGATAGTTATCAGGCTGAAATCGAAAGCCTTGACTTTACTTCAGGCAAAACCACCAAGCATATCAATAGATGGTGCAAGGAGAAGACGCAAGGTATGATTCCTCAGATTATCGACCGTGTGGATCCACAGGCTGTTTCATATCTGATGAATGCCATCTTCTTTAATGGTACATGGCAGTCGAAGTTTGATGCCCGAAACACGGAGGAAGAGAACTTCCGTGGTTATACACGTAATATACAGAAAGTGCAGATGATGCACCAGGTTAAGAAGTTCTACTATTCCGAGAATGACACCTTCAAGGCTATCGATCTTCCGTATGGTAATGGTACTTATCGAATGATGGTGCTTCTTCCTAACGAGGGCAAGAGCATTGATGATATGATGAAGGGCTTGAATGCAGAGAAGGTTATGAATCTTGGTCACGATATGGAAGAATGTTTGGTCAACCTGAAGTTGCCTAAGTTTACTATCGAGCAGAATCTGTCGCTCAATGGCATCATCAGCGAGTTGGGTGCACCTTCTATATTTGATTCTGCCAAGGCTGACTTCTCTCGTTTTGCAAGTGGTGATTTCTATGTAAGCAAGATGCTCCAAAAGGCGAAGATTGAGGTAAGTGAGCGTGGAACGAAGGCGGCGGCTGTAACTGCGGCAATTATGCTGACTTCTGCAGCACCTATGGAGGTGCGCCATGTTGATTTTCATGCCGACCATCCATTTGTCTATATGATTCAGGATACTCAAAGCGGGGGTATCCTCTTTATGGGACAATATTGCGGAACAAATTAATTCTCAAGAATAACAGTATAAAAGAAATCCCTTAGACTTCATCAAGCTTAAGGGATTTCTTTTTTATCTGAATTTCTTTTTTATCCGAATTTCTCCACGAACTCATCTTCTGTAATAATAGGAATGTTGAGTTCATGCGCTTTCTTGTTTTTGGAACTTTGAGAAGTAGCATCATTGTTGATCAGGAAATTGGTACTCTTGCTTACGCTTCCCGTCACTTTGCCGCCTTGGCTCTCAATGTAAGCCTTCAGTTCATTGCGGTTTTTATAGTGATGCACATCGCCTGTAACAACAAAGGTCAAGCTATCGCAGGCGCTTCCTTTCTCTACGGGTTCCTGCTCTACGATTTCCAGTTCTTTCATCAGCTTCTGTACATGGGCAAAGTTTGTATCATCCTTGAACCAGCCAATGAACTTGGCACTTTTTTCTGGACCGATGCCGTCGATGCTGGCAAATTCGTCATCGAACATGCAGAGGCGAGCTGTCTCTATCAGTTCTTTTACTGGGTAACGTTCGATGAGTTTCTTTGCTACATCGCCACCGCAGAGAGGAATGTTGAGCGCATAGAGCAGATGACGACCATCAGTCTGTCGGCTCTTTCTAATGCTTTCCAGCATATTGGTAACGCTCTTCTTGCCAAATCCCTCCCAGGCTGCTATCTCGTAGGCATGCTCGCCGAGATGATAGAAATCGGCATATTCGCTAATCAGCCCCTCGTTTACCAGTTTCCAGATAGTCTGCTCTGAGATTCCTTCGATGTTCAGGCCTTCCTTGCTCACGAATCTCGCAAACTTCTTGATTTGCTTGGCTGCACAGTGAGGATTGGTGCAATGTAGGGTCTTAGTACCAGTCTCGCTTTCCCTGACGGTAGCTGCAGCATGGCAAACAGGGCATTCTGTTGGGATTTCGAAAATACCTACTGGCTCTGTAACGTTGATAATTTTCGGGATAATCTTGTTTGCCTTGATGACCTGCAATTTGCTTCCCTTGCCTCCAATGCCTAGTCGCTCGCATTCACTAACGTTGCAGAGTGAGGCACGCTGAACGGTGGTTCCTTCCAGTTCTACAGACTTGAATACGGCTACAGGAGTAATGGTGTTGGCTGCACATGACCATTCGATGTGGTCCAACTCTGTATCTGCATGCTCGTCCTGCCATTTAAAGGCATAGCCTGCTCTTGTGGCATGGTGCCCGGTTACGGAACCGGTAGCTGCATAGGCGGTATCATCGTAGCAGATAACGAGTCCATCCACAGGATAAGGGTTGGTCTTGTCGGTCACCTTTTGGGTGAAGCGGTCGATTTCTGCCTGGATGCTTGCTTCGTCAGGATGTTCGATTCGGGTTCTTTCCACCGGCTTGAAGCCTAAATCCTGCAACATCTGCATGCGTTCGCCCCATGAGTTGATTTCCTGTTCGGTATAGACCAGAGTGAAAGGAATCCACTGGATATGGCGCTGCTTCACTTCTTCTGCATCTTTGAGCGAAAGGGAGCCTGATGCAAGATTTCTTGGGTTGGCATAGTCGCCTTCGCTTTCGATGATAAACTGCTCGAAGTCGGCATAGGAAATAACTGCCTCTCCGCGAATCACAAGATGTCCCTTTTCCTTGATGGTCTTTGGAATGCCACTGATGGCAGATGCCAGGTGGGTGATGTTGGTTCCGATATGACCATTACCACGGGTCACGATTTTGGCAAGTTTGCCATTATCGTAGGTCACAACAAGGGTAAGTCCGTCTAACTTCCAGGAAATCCAGATAGGGCGATTTTCTGCCCATTTTACCAGGTCGCTTACCAATTTTGTCTTGGCGAGAGACAGTGCGGCAAATTCATGTTCTTCCTTTTGACCTACGATGGAATCTTCTGATACCTTGTTGGTGGGAGAATCGGGGAGAACTTCACCCGTTTCCTCTTCCAGTTTCTTGAGTTGGTCAAACTTGGTGTCCCACTCATAGTCGGTCATCAGTTCCCCTTTGCCGTTATAATAAACGTCAGAAGCCTGGTTGAGTTGTTCAACCAAGCTTCTCATCAATATCATTTTATCTTCCATTAATTCTTAATAAATTTGCGGTTGTATGGTAAGTTTCTCGAAAGCGAAACGCATACCACGATTGCCATAATTGATTCTTCCGCAGATGCTGAAGCCCATTTTGGAAAGAAGGCCAATCATCGGCAGGTTGTCAAAGTTAGTATCTACTTTGATGCTTGGTATCTTTTCTACTTCGCAGAGACTGTTCACCTTATTTATAAATATACGTGCTAAACCTTCTCTCTGGTATTTAGGGAGTGTGGCAAAGCGATGAATTACATAGTAGTCACCTGTGGTAAGCCAGTCGCCATCGATGAAATCGTATTGTGGCTCACCATTGAGGATGACAGCTCCATAGACAGCTACTTCGCCATCTACAGTGAGCACGTAGGCATTGCCATTATTGATGTCTTCTTTTATATCGTGCTCGGCAGGGTAGTCACTGGTCCATTGGTGGCGGCCAGAGGCAATCATGGAGCGACGAGCTTGGTCGATGATATTCCAGCAAGCCTCAAAGTCCTTTATATATGCAGGTCGAAAATCGGTCTTCATTTCTTTATTCATTCGCTAATTATTATTAATCGGGTGCAAATTTAACAAAAAAAAACGAATTAAAAGTACAAACGGGGAAAAAACTGCAAAAATACTGCAATTTTTCCCCCGTTTTTTATTTTAAGTCAAGAAATAGTCCCGTTTTATTGGATTTTTCCGGCTTTTCTTAATTTCCTGAATGATGGTTAGAGAGCCAGGCACTTGTCTAGTTCTGCGATGATGGCATCCTTCTGTTCCTTGATGTGCTGACCGATGAAGACTAGCTTGATCATGCGGTCGCCATACTCCTCGTCCCATTCTTTTTCAAGTTGAGGATTATTCTTGCGGAGTTCTGCAAGCTGGTCGGCTGGCATGGTGGCAAGCCACTGTCCTGCCTGCTTCACTGTCTTCTGCTGTCCTGCCTGCTCAAAGACGTAGCACATGTCACGCTCATCTGAGAAATAGCAGATACCCTTGGCGCGTACCACATCGCGAGGCCACTTTCTTGCTACGAACTCATCGAAGAGAGCCAGATCGAATGGCTTGCGGCGGTAATATACGAAGGTTCCGATGCCATATTCCTCTACCTCGCCACCTTCGTGATCATGGTCGTGATCGTGGTGATGATGGTGGTGGTGATGGCCATGCTCATCGTGCTCATGCTCATGCTCATCGTGTTCATGCTCATGTTCGTCATCATCTTCGTCGTGATGATGGTGCTCATGATGATGTTCCTCTTCGTCGTGATGATGATGATCCTCTTCCTCCTCCTTTTCGCCGTTTCTTTCAGATTCTATCTCCTGAATCCAGCCGGCAGATGTAGCTACAGTCTGCCAATCGAACTTGTGGGTGTTGACGATGAGGTCGAGATCTACATCTCCATAGTTGCACTCAAAGATTTCTGCCTTTGGCTGGATGGCACGGATAATCTGTTTCAGGTGCTCCAACTCCTTTGGTTCAACTTCTGCAGCCTTGTTCAAGAGGATGATGTTGCAGAACTCCATCTGCTGGATAACGAGCGATGCCAAGTCTTCTTCATCGATGTCTTGTTTCATCAGGTCGGAACCGTTGGCAAATTCATCTTTCATGCGGAGGGCATCTACAACGGTCACGATGCTGTCGAGGCGCAAGATGCCGTTCTTGATGTATTGAGGGCCGAGAGATGGGATAGAACAGATGGTCTGGGCGATAGGAGCTGGCTCGCAGATACCGCTGGCTTCAATGACGATATAGTCAAAGCGCTTCATATCTACAATCTCCTTCAACTGCTCCACAAGGTCCATTTTCAGGGTGCAGCAGATACAGCCGTTCTGCAGAGAAACAAGCGAATCGTCTTTCTGACCCACTACGCCACCTTTCTCAATTAATGCCGCATCAATGTTCACCTCGCCGATATCATTGACGATGACAGCAAACTTGATACCTTTCTTGTTAGCCAAAATCTTGTTGAGCAGAGTAGTCTTTCCACTGCCCAGATAGCCTGTCAAAAGCAGGACTGGAACTTCTTTTGTGTTCATATTTATATTATATTATAGTATGTGTTGATTTTTTTACAATGCATTTCTTCACTTAAAATGACGAAAGCGAGGTAGCAAATAATATGCCATCCTCGCTTCCTGTATGCTTGTTTAATGTTATTTACGATACTGCTCCAAACCCTTGTTCAGGAAATCGAGGTAAGCGCTTACGTCTTCCTTGAAGCTGAACGAGCCTGTGAGAGGGTTACCCTCGTTATCTACTGCCACGTAGAAAGGCTGGGCGTTGGCACCAAACTTGCTTGCCTGCAAGTAGCTCCACTTGTCACCGATGGTGCGGAGTGTACGTTTCTCGCCGTTGAACTCTACTTCCATAGGCTGAGGCAACGGAGTCTTGTCATCTACGTAGAGAGAGATGAGCACGTAATCCTTTGTCAGTTTGTCAGCCACAGATGGATCTGTCCATACAGAAGCCTCCATCTTGCGGCAGTTTACGCAGCCGAAGCCAGTGAAGTCGATGAGAACAGGCTTGCCCGCAGCCTTTGCAGCAGCCATACCCATCTCGTAGTCTTTGTATGCAGGCTCTACAGTCTTGGTATTGAGGTTGAAGTCCTGGGTGTTGATAGGTGGTGCGAAAGCACTTACGGCCTTACATGGAGCACCCCAAAGACCAGGAATCATATATACTGAGAATGCCAGAGAGCAAAGACCCAGCATGATGCAAGCCACTGGCATAGGTTTGTTGATGTCGCCACCGATGGCATCCACCTGGAACTTGAGCTTACCGATGAGGTAGAGACCCAAAAGACCGAAGATGACAATCCAAAGAGCAAGGAACACCTCGCGGTCCATGATGTGCCAGCCGTAAGCCAGGTCGGCAACGCTCAGGAACTTCAAAGAGAAGGCGAGCTCAATGAAACCAAGTACTATCTTGATAGTCTCCATCCAAGAACCTGACTTTGGAGCCGACTTCAACCATGATGGGAAGAGGGCAAAGAGGGTAAATGGAAGGGCGAGAGCCAATGCGAAACCTAACATACCCACAGTAGGAGCGAGCCAATCGCCAGATGTTACTGTCTGAACCAGGAGCAATCCGATGATAGGAGCGGTGCAAGAGAAGCTGACCAGTACGAGGGTGAATGCCATCAGGAAGATGGAAATCAAGCCTGTGGTGCTTGAAGCCTTGCTATCTACTGCATTTCCCCAGCTATCTGGCAACTTGATTTCGAACCATCCGAAGAAAGAGAACGCAAATACTGCCAAAAGCAGGAAGAGAATGATGTTGAATACGGCGCTTGTACTTAAGGCATTCAGGGTGCTAGGACCGGCGATGGCTGTAACTGCAAGACCGAGAACCAGGTAGATGACCACGATACTCAAGCCGTATGTGATGGCATCACGGATACCCTTCTTCTTGTCGTTTTTGGCACGCTTCAGGAAGAAACTTACAGTCATAGGGATGATAGGCCAGATGCAAGGCATCACGAGTGCGAGCAGGCCGCCTACGAAACCGATGATGAAAATATACAGGATGCCATGGCTTGCGATGTCATTGTTGCCACCGAAAGACTGCAACTCCTTCACTACAGGCTTCCACCAGGCCTTTGCATCATTGCTATCTGCGGTTACAGAAAAGGCAGGGTCGATAGTGGCTGTACTATCAACTTTCTCTGCATTGGCAAGACTTGCCAAAGAGTCGGCCTTTGCCTTAGCCAGAGCTGCTGCATCCACTTCATTGACCTTTGCAGCCTCCTTGCTATCTACAGCTGGTGACGTGCCGCTCTTCTTGATGCTAGCCTCGCTAGGTGGCAGACAGTTCTGCTCGTTGCAGGCACCATACTCCAGGTAAGCATCAATGTTATACTTTGGCTTGGTGAACTTAATCTTCTGAACAAAGGTTGCGCTTCCTTCAAAGTAACGTAACTTCATCTCGAAGAGAGGGTCGAAGGTGGAAATCTCTTTTCCTTTTGTCTTTAACTTGCCAACCAGTTCGGCACCATCCATCTTGTTGACGTGGAAACTGGCGGAGATAGGACCATCTGCGCCAAGGCCAGTAGAATAGACATGCCATCCAGGTTGAATCTTACAACTAAATACGATTTCTGCCTCCGCAGACCCATTGGTCTTCAAAGTGCTGGTCACCTTCACGGGATTCAGCATCTGAGCGTTGGCCATGACTACTGCTAGGAGTAGTTGGAAAACTAATAATACTTTTCTCATGTTTTTATAATGTAATTTTGATGCAAAGTTACGAAAATTTAAAGTAATAACGTTCATGTTGGTGTATTTGGGTACTACCTTTTATCTTTTTTAAGAAATTATATGGCGTTTTACGATAATTTCTTTGGAATTTCACAGTAAAACTCGTAACTTTGCAGCCGAAATGAACAAGAGAATCTTATACATATTCAGTCTATGGATGGCAACCATGAGCGTGCTGCTATCTACGGTGGTGAGTCATCATCACCACATGGATCGTATCTGTATGGTTCAGGAACAGTGTCAGGAAGATGGTAACATCAACGATGAGCATACTGAGCATCATGACCAGGAGTCGAATACCGACCGTGGCAACTGCCGTGTGCATCAGATGCACCACTTTGTCACCAATGCCAAGGTAGTGAAGGGCATCCGCAAGTTGCTGGTAGATGAGAACCATCAGTTTGTGGTGCTATCTTGTTCTTCTCTTTTAATCCTCCCTTGTCTCTCACTCATTTCTGTGAGATGGCAGCATGTGGCAGCTTCTCCTCTTGCTGAGGAACTGGCGGCTGGCTATAGCAGGCGGGGACCTCCTTCTATTTTATGATTTTATTCAAGTTTGCCACTTGGTTGCAAAAATCGGTTTGAAGATTCGAATGCAACTGAGTTGCAAGAATTTTTGTGTACTTTTGCCAGCGGATTTTTGATAAGATTCGTAGTGTGAAATTGTAGTGTAGAATTATAAAATAGAAGGAAAAAACAAACATGAAAAGAATTGTTTTAATAGTTGCCGTTACGGCGATTGCCTGGGCAGGATTCGCTTTCTTTGCGAAACAGACCGGTTCAGAGGCTCATGCACACGAGGAACATGAGCACGAAGAAGTAGATTTTGATCATATTCCGTTGACAGCCAAGCAGGTCAGCACTGTAGATTTGAAGATGGGTGAGGCTGTGGAGCGCGAGATGGATGCTACCATTGATGCGAAGGGTTCGCTCGTGCTGCGTGCACAGGCAATGGGCGATGTGGCTTCGCTGATGGGAGGCATCGTGAAAAGCATTTCTGTTAAGGAAGGACAGTTTGTACAAAAGGGTCAGGTGGTTGCCACTGTTGAGAATACTGATGTGGTGAGTCTGCAGCGTGAGTATTATTCAACTGCCAAGGAGTGTGAACTTGCCCGAAAGGATATGGAGCGCCAGAAGCTGCTTGCTCAGAATGGTGCCGGCATCAAGCGCAGCCTGCAGCAGGCCCAGAAGGATTATCATGTGGCTCATGCCAACATGTTGGGCATCGGTCGCCAGTTGGCACAGATGGGCATTTCTACTGCCGCTGTAGCCAAAGGCAAGTTTACCACAGCATTCCCGCTGCGTGCACCTATCTCCGGCATCGTGAGCGAAATGACAGCCAGTCTGGGCAGTTATGCTGATATGCAGACTCCTTTGATGAAGATTAGGAATACCCAGGCTGTGGAATGCGACCTGAATATTTTTGAGAAAGATTTGGCGAAAGTCAAGGTGGGCAATCGTGTGACCCTGAACCTGACCAATCAGCCTGGCGTTAAACTTTCGGGAACCATTTATGGCATGAACCAATACTTTAACGATAACTCGAAATCTGTTGCTGTTCATGTAAAATTGGATGCGGCAAGCGTGAAGAGTTATTTGCATTCTTCATCTGGCAATACCCATGGCGGAAAGCTTTTTGCAGGTATGTATGTAAGCGGAAAGATAGCTACAGGTAGCCAGCAGTGTCTGGCTCTGCCATCTCAGGCTATCGTAAGCACAGATGGAAAACAGTATGTCTTCGCCCTCAATGGAGCTCCTAGCAAGGGTAACTACAGCTTCTCCCGCCATGAGGTAACTACGGGTGCATCTGATGGTAAATATACAGAGGTGAAGCTTTGCGACCATCTGCTGAAGGGTAAGAATAGAGCTGCCGTCAAGAAGATTGTAACCGGGAATGCATATTATCTGGCTTCGCTTACAGGCGAACATGGTGAACATGCACATTAATTGATAGATTAAAGCGTATGTTTCAGAAACTTATTACTTATTCCATTCGCCATAAACTGGTGATTGGAGTTCTCTCTATAGCCCTGGCGATATGGGGCGTTTGGTCGCTGGTGCACCTCCCTTTCGATTCTACCCCAGATATTACAGATAACCAGGTGCAGGTTATCACTCAGGCTCCTTCTCTGGGAGCGCAAGAGGTGGAGCAGTATGTCACCACTCCCGTAGAGATGGCGCTCGCCAATATTCCGCGTATCCAGGAACGCCGAAGTATTTCAAGAAGTGGACTTTCGGTTATCACGCTTGTCTTCGATGATGCCGCCGATATCTATTGGGCGCGTTCGCAGGTTAGCCAGGTGGTGGAGCAGATGGAGAAAGAATTGCCTAAGAATACCGAAGCCGAGATGGGACCTATCGCCACCGGATTGGGCGAAATCTACCATTATACCGTTCGTGCCAAGAAGGGATACGAGCACAAATATTCGCTCACCCAGCTCAGAACAATACAGGATTGGATAGTCCGCAAACAGCTTTCCGGTACTCCGGGTGTTGCTGAAGTCAGTGGCTGGGGTGGTTACGTCAAGCAATATGAAGTAGCCATTAATACCGACCAGCTGAATGCAAGCGGTGTTTCCGTAAGCGAGGTGTTTGATGCCTTGCAGCGTAACAATGCCAATACGGGCGGCAGTTATATCGAACAGAATTCCAACCAGTATTACATCCGTGGTATCGGTGTGGTAAAGAATCTGGAAGATGTTGCCAATATCACGGTGAAGACTGTGAATGGAACACCTGTCAGGGTGAGTGATGTGGCAAAGGTACAGTTGGGACATGCCACCCGTTTCGGAGCTGTTACCCGCAATGGCGAAGGCGAGGTGGTGGCAGGTATTGCCATCATGCTCAAGGGCGAGAACTTCCAGGAGGTTATCAAGAACGTGAAGGAGCGAATCAGCCAGATTCAGAAATCATTGCCTGAGGGCGTGATCATCGAACCTTTCATCGACCGAACCAATCTGGTGGATAGAGTAGAGGGTACCATCGCCCGCAACCTCATCGAGGGTGGACTCATCGTTATCTTCGTGCTTGTCATCTTCTTGGGAAACTGGCGTGCAGGTCTGGTGGTGGCGAGTGTCATCCCGCTCAGTATGCTCTTTGCCTTTGGAATGATGAAGACCTTCGGCATTGATGGAAACCTGATGTCTTTAGGAGCCATCGACTTTGGTATGATTGTCGATTCCGCCGTCATCATTGTCGAGGCGGTGGTTACACATATTAATACGGGACATTTCTCGCAGCCCGAGGTACGTGCTGCCTATCTTGCACAATGTCAAAAAGAGGGAAATACTGTTCCTTTCGCCCTGACTCAGAAGCAGATGGACGAGGAGGTCCACTTCTCGGCATCCCGTATCCGCCAGAGCGCAGCTTTTGGCGAGATTATCATCATGATTGTGTATATCCCGCTGATGACTCTGGTGGGCATCGAAGGAAAGATGTTCCGTCCGATGGCACTCACCGTGTTCTTTGCTATCCTCGGTGCCTTCATTCTTTCGCTCACTTATGTGCCGATGGCAAGTTCGCTCCTGTTGAGCCGGAAGGTGCACGATAGAAAGACCTTCTCCGACAAGATGATAGAGAAATTGCAGGGCTGGTATCGACCGGTTCTCGATTGGGTGCTGGCTCGCAACAAGGATGTTATTACCGGTGCTGTGGCTCTGTTCTGTGTTAGTGTGGTTGGCTTCAAATACCTGGGAGGCGAGTTTATTCCAAGTTTGGAAGAAGGCGACTTTGCTGTGGAAATGAGTATGTCGCAGGGTACTTCGCTTTCGCAGATGGTGGAGAGCTGTACCAAGGCAGAGCAGCTTCTCAAGAAAGAATATCCTGAAATCAAGCAGGTGGTGAGCCGCATCGGAAGCGCCGAGATTCCTACCGACCCGATGCCTGTGGAACGTGCCGACATCATGATAGCCCTGAAACCGAAGGCAGAATGGACTTCAGCCAAGACTACTCCAGAATTGATGGAGAAGATGGAGGAAACCTTAAGTGCCATCCCGGGATTGGAAGCTGAGATTTCCCAGCCTATCCAGATGCGCAACAACGAGTTGCTCACCGGTATCAAGCAGGATGTGGCGATTAAGATTTTCGGTGATGATCTGGATGTGCTTACCCAACAGGCTGGAAAGGTGAAAAAGATGATAGAACGTGTACCGGGCGTGAGTGGCATCTTTGTCGAGGAAGTAGCCGGATTGCCTCAGGTGCAGGTGAAGTACAATCACGAGAAGATGGCTGCATACGGTGTCAGCGTGGATGACATTAGCGGAATTTTGGAAACCACTTTCGCCGGAGCTGTGGCTGGTTCCGTTTATGAGGGTGATAGGAAATTTGATATCGTGCTTCGCATGAATCCGTCGCAGCGCAATGTAGAGCAGCTCGAGCAGTTGAGTATCCCTCTGAAGGATGGCACGAATATTCCGCTTTCGCAAGTAGCGGATATCGATAATTCGCCTGCTCCTGCACAGGTGTCGCATGAGAATGGTGCCCGACGCATCTATGTAGGTTTCAATGTGAAGGGGCGTGATGTGCAAAGCACGGTGGAGGATATCCAGAAGATTCTCGACGAAAAGCTGAAACTTCCAGAAGGCTACTATTATAACTATGGTGGTGAGTTTGAGAATCTGCAGAGTGCCAGCCGTCGTCTGATGGTGGTGATTCCGATAGCGCTTGTCATCATCCTGCTGCTGCTCTATGCCACAGTGAAGAATGTAAAAGAGTCGCTCTTCGTGTTCTCTGCTATTCCTTTGGCTGCGATAGGTGGTGTGTGGGCGCTTTGGCTCCGCGGTATGCCTTTCAGTATTTCGGCGGGCGTGGGCTTCATCGCCCTCTTTGGTGTGGCGGTGCTCAACGGCATCGTGCTCATCGGGCAGATGAACCAGATGCAGAAGGAACAGCTCCAGTTGCCACCGACAGCGGGAACCAGTGCGGGTGAGATGATTCATCGTCGCATCATCGATAGCTGCATGCTCCGTCTGCGTCCTGTTCTGATGACGGCTTTGGTGGCTTCCATGGGATTCCTCCCGATGGCACTCTCGCAGGGCGATGGTGCCGAGGTACAGCGACCACTTGCCACGGTGGTGATTGGCGGACTCATCACGAGCACCTTACTCACCCTGCTGGTGCTCCCTGCCATCTACAAGACATTTACCAAGCGTTAGACTTGGACAATATGAAGACGTTTTTTATAAAAGGATGAAGAGGTTTTTATAAACGTATAAAGAAGTTTTTATAAACGTATGAAGAAGTTATTTAATAAGAATTATATAGTGATGGCATCTCTGATGGTTCTGATGCCTTTGTCGGCTGATGCTCATCTTCCTTCATCGGCTGATGCTCAGCATTTTGATGCAGCCATCTCTGGTCAGAAGATGACCTTGCAGCAGTGTTTCGAACTGGCTGATAAGCAGAACATCGCCTTGCAGACCGGCAGAAAAGCGATAGAACGGGCGCAGGTAATGCAGGGAACTGCCTGGGATTTGGACAAGACGGAAATAGCCTTTTCGCAGAATCCGGCTTCCAGCGGTGATACCGACAATGGACTTACCTTCTCGCAGAGCATTGAGTTTCCTACTGTATATGCTGCCCGTCGTGGGCAACTGAAAGCGGAGACCCAGGCAGAGAAAAGCAGATTGAATGTCACTTCCCAGCAGCTCAGACTCGAAATAGCCAATGTCTATTATGCGATGCTTTATCAAACCCATCGCCTTCAGATTCTGCTGCAGCAGGATTCCGTCATCCAGCGCTATTGCGATGTTGCCGGAAAAAGATACAAGGCGGGCGAGGCAAGACAACTGGAGTTTCTTTCTGCCGAGCGCATGAGAAACGACAACCGGTTGGAGATGACCAAGGTGAAGAATGAGGCTGAGAATCTGCAGATCAGTCTGATGGCGCTGCTCAATACCAGCACACCTGTGGTGCCTGCCGGGAACCCGGTTTTCTCTCAGGGTTCGCCTATGACTGCGGCCTTCAACTATCAGCAGACTGCCGATGCGCAATATCAGAAAGACCGCATCTCGGCGCTCGATCAAGAGGTGAAGTGTGCCAAGACGGGCTATGCGCCATCGCTCTCTCTGGCTTTGCGCTCGCAGCTTCTCATCGATAGCTGGGATCCCTATCACATCAATCGCCAGCGCTTCACCGAAGGCAATTTTTTCGGTTTTGAAGTAACCGTGGGTGTTCCGCTCTTCTATGGCGCAACCAAGGCGAAGGTGAAGGCTGCGCAGAAAGACCGCGAGGTGGCTCAGCTGGCTATGCAGCAGGAGCAGCGCGAGAAGGAGCGGGATTACAAACAGGGATATAACCGCCTGCAGAATGCCATCAAGCGAATGGAATATTACAGCGGCGAGAATATCACGAAGGCGAAGGACATAGAACGTCTCAGCACCCTGGAGTATGAAAATGGTGAAATCAGCTATGTGGAATACGCTAATGCCTTGCAGGAGGCGATAGATATGCGATTGAAACAGGCGGATGTCATCAATGAATATAACGAGGCAGTTCTTGCCCTGATGGGACTTAACAATAGTCTCTAATCTTGCAGTAATAGTCTCTCATCTGGCATAAATCATGTCATTAAAGAGAAGAGATAGGCTATAAATGGTATGTATCGGTACTTTTTTTGGTGTTTTTCCAAAAAATGTACCGATGCTTTCGTTTTTTTTTGTATCTTTGCAAAAAATATAGCTATAATTATGGGATTATTCGGATTATTCAGCAACAAAAAGAAAGAAACTCTCGATAAGGGACTTGAAAAAACAAAAGAGAGTGTGTTTAGCAAATTAGCTCGTGCGGTGGCTGGTAAGTCAACCGTAGATGACGATGTGCTCGACGACCTCGAAGAGGTGCTCATCACATCGGATGTGGGTGTAGAGACTACGGTGAAGATTATTCATCGTATCGAGGAGCGTGTGGCTCGCGATAAGTATGTTTCTACCTCAGAGCTCGATAGAATCTTGCGAGAGGAAATCGCCAGTCTCCTGGAAGAGAACCATAGCAATGACAATGAGAATTGGGATTTGCCTTCCGACCATAAGCCATACGTTATCCTGGTAGTGGGTGTAAATGGAGTAGGCAAGACCACCACCATCGGTAAGTTGGCTTACCAGTTCAAGAAGGCTGGCAAGAAGGTGTATCTTGGTGCAGCCGATACCTTCCGTGCTGCAGCCGTAGAGCAGATTTCCATTTGGGGCGAGCGCGTGGGTGTGCCGGTAGTGAAGCAGCAGATGGGTTCCGACCCAGCGAGCGTGGCTTTCGATACTCTCCAGAGTGCCAAGGCGAATGGTGCTGATGTGGTACTTATCGATACCGCAGGTAGATTGCACAACAAGGTGAACCTGATGAACGAGTTGAAAAAAATCAAGGAAGTAATGAAGAAGGTGATGCCTGAGGCACCAGACGAGGTGATGCTCGTGTTGGATGGCAGTACGGGTCAGAACGCTTTCGAGCAGGCTAAGCAGTTTGCTGCTGTTACCAACATAACTTCTTTGGCTATTACCAAACTCGATGGTACAGCCAAGGGTGGCGTGGTTATCGGTATCTCCGACCAGCTCAAGGTGCCAGTGAAGTACATCGGCTTGGGCGAGGGCATGGAGGATATGCAGCTCTTCAACAAGAAGGAGTTCGTAGATTCTCTCTTCAAGAAATCAAAATAGATCTCTTCAAGAAATCAAAATAGAAACCGGAAAATTATAATCGGGAATTAGATTAGTATATACATATATAATAAGGTATAGGTGAATGAAAAAGAACCAGATAGATATCATAACGTTGGGTTGTTCAAAGAACCTGGTCGATAGTGAACTGTTGATGAAGCAGTTTGAGGCAAACGGCTACCATTGTGTGCACGATTCAAAGCGCCCACAGGGCGAGATAGCCGTGATTAACACTTGCGGCTTCATCGAGGATGCCAAGCAGGAAAGCATTGACACCATCCTTGAGTTTATTCAGGCGAAGGAAGAAGGACGTTTGCGCAAGCTCTATGTGATGGGCTGCCTCTCCCAGCGCTATCAGAAGGAATTGGAGGCAGAGATGCCTGAGGTGGATAAGTTCTATGGCAAGTTCAACTACAAAGAACTGCTCAAGGAATTGGGTAAGGCAGAAGTGCCTGCCTGCAACGAGCGCCGCCATCTTACCACCCCTCACCACTATGCTTACATCAAGATTTCTGAGGGTTGCGACCGCCGCTGCGCATATTGCGCCATTCCGCTTATCACCGGCAAGCACATTTCCCGTCCTAAGGAAGATATTTTGAACGAGGTTCGTGAACTGGTGGCTGATGGCGTGAAGGAGTTTCAGATTATAGCTCAGGAGTTGACCTATTATGGCATGGATATCGATGGCAAGCATCATATCACCGATTTAGTCAGCGATATGGCCGACATTCCTGGTGTCAAGTGGATTCGTCTGCATTATGCTTACCCAAATCAGTTTCCACTCGATTTGCTCGATGTGATGCGCGAGAAGCCAAACATCTGCAAGTATCTCGATATTGCCTTGCAGCATATCAGCGATCACATGCTTACCCGCATGCATCGCCATGTAACCAAGCAGGAAACTCTTGATTTGCTCACCATCATCCGCAACCGTGTGCCGGGCATTCATATCCGTACCACTTTGATGGTCGGTTTCCCAGGCGAGACAGATGAGGATTTCCACGAATTGCTCGATTTTGTGCGTGAGCAGCGTTTCGAGCGCATGGGTGCCTTTGCTTATTCTGAGGAAGAGGGAACTTATAGTGCCCAGAACTATGAGGATGATGTTCCTGCCGATGTTAAGCAGCGCCGCCTGGATGAGCTGATGATTCTGCAGCAGGATATCAGTGCAGAAATTGAGGCAAACAAGGTGGGACTCACCCTGCCTGTGGTTATCGACCGAAAGGAAGGCGACTACTATATCGGAAGAACAGAATTCTGCTCACCAGAGGTTGACCCAGAGGTTCTTATCACGGCAGACCAGCGCTTGCGTGTAGGTACTTTTTACAAAGTAAAGATTACCAGCAGCGAGGAGTTTGACTTGTATGGCGAAGTAGTGAAATAAAGATAGAATTATAAAAATATCAAGATGAACAACAAAGACTATATTGCAGAACTGGCTCAGCAGACGGGTTATTCGCAAGACGACACTCAGAAGATGGTGCGTAGGGTGATAGATGCCATGATTGCTGAGTTTGAGGATGGGGAGATTGTCTCTATCCCCAATTTTGGTGCGTTCGAGGTAAAGAAGCGTTTAGAGCGTGTGGTGGTAAATCCTACAACCAAGAAGCGCCAACTGGTTCCGCCAAAACTTGTACTTGGTTTCCGTCCTGTTGCTGCTGTCAAGGAAAAGCTGAAGAATGGAGGTGAAGCTTATGAGTAAGAATAGTTTGAACGTCTTAGGCAAGAAGTTGGCTGAGAAAACAGGACTCAGTCAGCAAGAGGCTGAGTTGTTCATCAAAAAGATGTTTGATGTAGTCAACGAAGGACTCCAGGATGATAAGCAGGTAAAGGTGAAGTGGCTTGGTACCTTTAAGGTTACTTCTGTTAAGGATCGTGAGAGCGTGGATGTGAACACGGGCGAACGTATCGTTATCGATGGAAGAGATAAAATATCCTTTACTCCTGATAATATCTTGAAAGAGATTGTTAACAAGCCATTTGCGCAGTTCGAGACGGTGGTGGTGAACGACGGAGTGGAGTTTGATGAAATCGACAAGAAATTTGAGGCTGAGGAACAGATGAATGAGAACCAGCAGGTTAAAGAATCAAAGGAACAGATGGTTGAGAATCAGCAGACTGAAGAATCTGAGGAACAGATGAATGAGAATCAGCAGACTGCTGAGGCTTCTGATGTTATCGATTTCTTGGATGAATCTGATACTTCAGCAGTAACCGATAAGACTGAAACTCTATCAGTAAGCAATGAAGTGGTTATTATCGGTGATTCTGAAACCAGCAATGCTGCTTCTTCCCAAATCAGCAATGAAGCTTTTCCTGAAATCATAACGGAGACGATAGTTCAAAATTCTGTTGATGAAATGAAACCAGCAGTTAATGAGCCGGAAGAAGTTCAGAAAGAGCAGGAACAAGTTCAAGCTCCGGAAGTTCAGCTTAAGGAGAATGCTCAGAACGAGCCAGAAGTTCAAATTAAGGAGAATGCTCAGGACGATCCGGAAGTTCAAGATAAGGAGGATGTTCAGGACGAGCCAGAAGTTCAAATTAAGGAGAATGCTCAGGACGAGCTGGAAATTCAAGATAAGGAAGATGTTCTAGAAGAACAGAAAACTCGGAATGAGCCTGAAACTCAGAATGAGCCAGAAGAGTCTGTACAGGATGAATCAGAAGCTGATGCTGAAATAGAAACAGAATCTTATGATACTTTCGAATCTACCAAGAAGGGAATCGTGATTCCTCGCTATTTAGTGATAGTAGCTTGTTTCCTCATGGTTGCCCTGATCGGTGGCATCGGCTGGTTTGCCTTCAATTATGGTAAGATGGCAGCGCAGCGTGACCATCTTGCTTTGCAGCTGGATAGTTATCAGCAGGATGCTAACAAGCCAAAGGCAGCATCGGCACCTCCTTCGCAAGAAGAAATCATGCGTAAGAAGGCGATAGAGGATAGCATCAGAATGGTGAAGGCCAGCGAAGCTGTGAAAATGGCTGAGGCTGAAGGCAAGCAAATTGATGAGAATGCTTCGCTTGATGTTGATAAGAACAAATCTGAAGCTGGCACCAAGAAGCAGCTCGAAACACAAAAACAGGCTGCTGAAGCTAAGAAGCATGCGGAAGACATGAAAGCTGCTGCTGCTAAAAAGCAGGCAGAAAATGCTTCGGCGAAAGCAGCCAGCAAATACAACCAGGATGTCCGTGTTAGAACGGGTGCCTATCGCATTGTGGGTGTGGCAGAGGTGGTTACTGCCCGAGAAGGTCAAACCATAGAAGCTATCAGCAAACGATATTTCGGCCCTGGCATGGAATGTTACGTTGAGGCTCTGAATGGCTCCGGAAAGTTGAAAGCTGGACAGAAAGTCAAGATTCCTAAGTTGGAACTGAAAAAGAAGAAATAAAAATTTCTTTCAAATAAGTAAAGAAAAGAGGGTGTGTCATGGACTTATGACACACCCTCTTTTAATTTTTTTAGGCTCTGCGGATTTGCAATCCGCAGCAAAGGAGTATGCCTTTCCTTCAATTATGCATGTCTCTTCAAGAAGATACTGTGGTCGATGCATGCAGGCAATTCCTCCTTATAATGCGTCACCATAATCATGGTCTTGTTGTTGCGCTTGCAGAAAGCCTCGATGATATCCTTCACCAAACGGCGGTTGTGATTGTCGAGACCATGCAATGGCTCATCCAGAATCAAAAGCTCAGGATCTTTTACGAAAGCACGGGCCAGGAGAACCAGGCGCTGTTCGCCACTTGATAACTTCAGGAAACCACGCTCCTCCAATCCTTCCAAACCGAATACCTTCATCCAGAAACGGCACTTGCCCATATCTTCCTCCTTTGGCTTTACATAAAGACCTACGGAATCCATCAAACCGCTAGCCACGATGCGGATGGCCGGAAGATCGCGCTGGTAAGAACGATGAAGCTCTGGCGAAACATAACCGATGTGCTTCTTGATATCCCAGATACTCTCGCCGCTGCCACGAGGATTGCCGAAGAGGGCAATGTCGCAGGCATAACTCTGAGGGTTGTCTGCGCAAACCAGACTCAACAAAGTACTCTTGCCCGCTCCGTTCTGTCCGCTCAGTGCCCAGTGCTCACCATTGTTCACGGTCCAGTCTAAATCCTTCAGGATGATGCGCTCGCCATATTGAATGCGAACCTTGTTCATCTTTACCACTTCCTGACTCTTATATTCTCGGTCGCTATAAGGCAGGTTGATGATGTCCTGTTCCAGTTCGTCGCTCAACATTCTGCTTGGGATAGGGGTGCGCTGAGCCAGATATTCCTCCTTGCTCAACTTTGGCATCACCTTCATGTCCTTTACCTCCACCACATGGGTGATGAAATCAGGAATGTCATCGCTCTTGCTCAATACGAGGATAATCTGCAGGGCATGCTCCTGGGCAAGCGTCTTGAGGAGTTCCTTCAGCTGGTCGCGGGTGTCGGCATCGAGTCCGATAAACGGATTGTCCATGATGAGGACACGTGGCTCAGAGAAGAGGGTAGATGCCAGCTTGAATTTGCGCAGCTCGCCGCTGCTCAGCAGGATGGTGTATTTATCGAGCAGATGCTCCATGTGGAAGAGTTCATAGATGTGCTTCTGCAACTCGCGGCGCTCAGGAGTGTCTTCGCCCGCCATGTTGTAAGCCTCCTCCAACTTATCCTTCACAATTGGTGTATTCTCGTCTATTTCCAGCTGGTTCCATCGCTGCTGCAGGAAGTAAGTGCGGTCGTTATCGCCTCCGTAGGTATCACGGAAGGTGATATACTTGATGTTGTCGCTCACCAGCGTCTTGGTGCTGGGCGAGAAATCATAATCCGGGTCGTGCATTAACAGAGGGTGTCTGCCAACAATGATGTCAACAAACATCGACTTTCCACCACCGTTTGGTCCCACGATGGCGATGTGCTCGCCTTCGCAAGATTCAAAGTTCACTGGCTCGGCCATACGCCATTCCGGCATACGAGTCACGCCATCCTTAATGCTAATAATCTTTTGCATCTCTCTTAAAATTGTGATTTATGTGTTGTGCAATACATATATTATATGTGTTCGCAATGAATGCTACTTGTGCGCTTGAAGTGTTTTGCAACGAATGCTACTTGTGCGTAGTACGGTTGATGGCAGCCAGGAGTTTGGCTTGCGGTCCGGTCATGCCGTTGCCTCCACCAATGCGCCCCTGGTTCTTCTGGGCGAAGTCCTTCCAGCTGCTGTAGTGCTTGGCGCCCGTTTCGGGTCTGCCCATCTGCAGAAAGTGGCAGTAGGCGGCACCCAGGGCATCGGTGGCATCCATAAACTTCGGCATTTCATCTTCCTTGATGTTGAGCATTCGCTGCAGCATCGCCGCCACCTGTTCCTTGGAAGCCTGTCCCTGTCCGGTGATAGCCATCTTGATTTTCAGCGGAGCATATTCGTGGATGGGCACGTCGTGGTGGATGGCGGCAGCGATGGCAACGCCCTGGGCTCTTCCCAGCTTGAGCATCGACTGCACGTTCTTTCCGAAGAAAGGGGCCTCGATGGCCATCTCGTCGGGCAGGTAGGAGTCGATGATGCCCGTCACACGCTCAAAAATCTTACCCAGTCTCAGATAGGGGTCCTTCTCCTTGCGCATGTCGATGATGCCCATCACCACCAGCTCTGCCTTGTTGCCCGTCACGCGAATCACGCCGTAGCCCATCACGTTGGTACCCGGGTCTATGCCCAGGATTATCTTCTCCGTATTTGTTTTCTTTTGAATCATCTTGATGGCTTATCGGTCCATGTAAGGGTTGTGCGCCAACTCCTCGCCTATGCTGGTTGCCTCGCCATGACCCGGAAGCACCTGAGTCTCGTCTGGAAGCATGCCCAGGTGGCGCAGACTGTTGATGATGCGGAACATGCTGCCGCCAGGGAAGTCGGTTCTGCCGATAGAACTCTTGAATAGGGTATCGCCCGTAAAGGCTACGTGCTCTGCCTCGCAATAGAAGGTAACGGAGCCGTTGCTGTGGCCTGGGGTCTCGATGATCTTGAATTCGTGATTACCGAATTTGATGACTTCATCTTCTTCGAAGAAATGGCCGATAGGAGGGAAGTCGATGTCCAGCTGCATCTGGTAGAAGGTTTCTGCCTGGTGCTTGAGTCCCTTCATCAGTTTCTCGTCGCCCTGTGCCACTTCCGGCTTCAGTCCGAACTCCTTGTAGATGGTGTCGTTGCCGAAGTTATGGTCCAGATGGCCATGGGTAACGAGCAGATGCACCGGCTTCAGCTCGTTCTTCTGGATATAGTGAGTGATGGCGTTGCGCTCTTCAGGATAGAACGCACCGCAGTCGATGATAACGCATTCCTTGGTCTCATCGCTTACAACATAGCAGTTTTCCTGCAACATGTTGACTTGGAATCTTTCGATATGTAACATTTTACTTTGAACTTTGAATATTGAACTTTGAACTTTATGATTAGTAAGACTGATGCATTCTTCCATCTTCTATGCTGGAACATAGATGAGTTGCTTGTCTTGCTTGAACCATTCTTCCTCGAAGAAGGTGCTGAGCGGAGTGATTTCCGCCACGTTGCGATAGTCCTTGAGCTCTTCCTGCAGGTTGCCGCCTTTCAGACAGATCAAGCCGTTTGGCAGGGCGTTCTGACCCTTCTTCTTGAAATTCTTCTTGATAATCTTCATCAGGTCGGGCAGCTGCATCACGGCACGGCTCACCACGAAATCATACTTTCCCTTCTCGTCCTCGCCACGCAGATGTTCAGCCACGAGATTCTTCAGCCCGATGGCAGAAGCCACCTCGTTGCAGACACGGATCTTCTTGCCGGTTCCGTCGATGAGCTTGAACTTGCACTCAGGGAAGAGGATGGCGAGCGGGATGCCAGGGAATCCGCCACCGCAACCGAAGTCGAGGATTTCTGTGCCTGGGCGGAAATTGATGGCCTTGGCAATGGCCATGGAGTGAAGCACGTGGTGCTCGTAGAGGTTGTCGATGTCTTTGCGGCTGATGACATTGATTTTGTTGTTCCAGTCGCGATACAACTCGTCGAGGGCTGCGATTTGCTTCTTTTGCTCATCGGTGAGATGAGTGAAATATTTCTCTATGATGTTCATTCCTGTTTAATGCTTTATATTATATAATAATAAGGTGCAAAGTTAGCTCAAATTAGTGACAAATCAAAATAATATAGCTTTTTTTATATATTTATTTGGATTTTGGACCCGACTTATTAAAAAAATGTGTACCTTTGCACTCGGAAAAGATGTTATAGAGCAGAAAAAGGCTTGAAAATGATAACATTGATTATAAAATAAGAATATAAATACGTATATAAATAAGTACATAAATAAAATGATAAAGGCAGCTTTATTCGATTTGGATGGCGTGGTTTTCGAGACAGAATCACAGTATTCCATCTTCTGGGGAAAGATAGGAAGGGAATATCATCCGGAAATACCTGACTTCGAGTATCGAATCAAGGGACAAACTTTGGTGCAAATCTACGATAAGTACTTCTCTGAGGATTCAGTCTTCGCACATATCGAAGGCTATATCGACCCGAAATCAGAACAGGATAAGATTACGGCTCGACTCAATGAGTTTGAGCAGAATATGAAGTACCCTTATATTCCGGGCGTGGAGAACTTCATCAAAGAGTTGAAGCAAAATGGCGTAAAGTGCGCTGTAGTAACGAGTAGCAATATCCAGAAGATGCTCAATGTCTATAAGCAGTACCCGGAGTTCAAGGGCTATTTTGATCGTGTGCTGACCAGCGAAGACTTCGCCAAGAGCAAGCCAGATCCAGACTGCTATCTCAAGGGTGCCGCCTGCTTCGGCGCGCAGCCATCAGAGTGCGTAGGCCTGGAAGACAGCTTCAATGGCTTGAAGGCAGTACGCGCATCGGGAGCATTCACCCTCGGTCTCTCTACTACCAATTCTGCGGAATCCATCGCACCTTATAGCGACTATGTAATTCCGAATTACGAAGGCTTCACCTTCGCCGACTTAGTGAAAATCGTTGGAAATTATAAAAAAAATAAATAATCATGGGATATTTATCTACAGATAAGAAAAAGATTACAACCAAGACGTTTGCCGAGATGAAGGCGGCAGGCGAGAAGGTGACAATGCTTACAGCTTACGACTTTACAACGGCAGGCATCCTGGATGCAGCAGGCATCGATAGTATCTTGATTGGCGATTCTGCCAGCAATGTGATGGCAGGTAATGCTGATACCTTGCCTATCACCGTAGATCAGATGATTTACCATGCCCGCAGCGTGATCCGTGCCTGCAAGCATGCCTTTGTGGTATGCGATATGCCATTCGGCAGTTATCAGATCAGCAAGGAAGAGGCGCTCCGCAATGCGTGCCGCATCATGAAGGAAACGGGCGTGGATGCCCTGAAACTCGAAGGTGGTGTGGAGATTGCTGATACCGTCAAGGCGATGGTAGATGCAGGCATTCCTGTGCATGGTCACTTGGGCTTGACCCCACAGAGCGTCAACAAGTTTGGCGGCTACGGCATCCGTGCCAAGGAAGAAGCCGAGGCACAGAAGCTCATCAGCGATGCCATCGCCCTTGATAACGCAGGTGTCTTTGCCATCGTTCTCGAGAAAGTTCCAGCCAAGCTGGCGGCTGAAGTATCACGTAAGGTAAAAGCCGTAACTATCGGTATTGGAGCAGGTAATGGCTGCGATGGTCAAGTGCTGGTTTATGCTGATGCCCTTGGTATGACCCAGGGCTTCAAGCCAAAGTTCCTGCGCCACTTTGCCCAGGTTGGCGAGGAGATGCAGAAGGGTGTGAAGGCTTACATCGATGCCGTTAAGAGTACAGAATATCCAAGTGTAGAGGAAAGCTATTAGGTTTTAGATTGGTTATGGATACACAAAATACACCCATACATGTAAAATTGTGGCATCGTGACTTCTGGCGACTCTGCTTCGCCAATCTGCTGCTGATGACGAGCGTCTGTATGCTCATCATCGGCATACCTTATTTTATGACGATAGAAGGTTATCGTCATTGGCAGGTTGGCGTGGCTATCGGAGCCTATGGATTAGGTATATTCCTGCTGGGGGGCTTCTGCTCCTATCTGGTGCAGCGCTACCGTCGCAACAGGGTATGCCTGTTTTCCATCTGCTGCGTGGCGGTGAGTCTCGTTGTCCTCTATTATTTAGATACTTTTTGGAATATCAAGTTGGGCTTTTGGGCACTTGTGGCTACGCGAGTAGTGATGGGTGCCTTTCTGGGGTTGGCACAGATGTCGCTTGCCAGCACACTGGTCATAGATACATGCGAGTCGTTCCAGCGCACGGAGGCGAATTATATTACCTCCTGGTTTGCCCGCTTCTCCATTGCTACAGGCCCGATCATGGCATGGCTGGTGAATATTTTCCTGAATATGAACCTGCTGCTTCCGGTGGCATCCCTGCTGGCACTCTGTGCTTTGGTGCTGGTTTCGCAGGTAAAGTTTCCTTTCAAGGCTCCCGCTGAGCACATGCCGCTTTTCTCTGCCGACCGCTTCTTCCTGCCTCAGGGAGTTCCGCTGTTTGTCAATATCGTGCTGATCATGATCAGTGTAGGAATGTACTTCTCTATCCCTCACTCTCTTTCGGTTTTCCTGATGGTTCTTGCCGGATTGGTGATAGCAGTTATTGCCGAAAAATACGTCTTTGCCGATGCCGACCTGAAAAGTCAGGTAATTGTGGGCTTGGTATTGATAGGAGCGGCGGAGTTCGTTTCGCTCAACGATCAGGATTTTGCCGTAGAAGTGCTTGTGCCCGTATTGCTGGGCCTGGGAACGGGTATCATCGGTAGTCGGTTCCTGCTTTTCTACATCAAGCTTGCCAAGCACTGTCAGCGTGGCACGAGTACCAGCTCCTTCTTCTTGGCATGGGAACTGGGCTTGACGTTGGGTATCTCGGCAGGCTTTATGTTCTTGGATGATGTGTATAAGCGCATGCCGGATGCCAAATCCATCATCTTCAACCCAGCCGTACACGAAGTGCTCGTTCCGGCCATGATATTTACAGGATTGTCGCTAATATTGTATAATTTCTTAGTACATCCTTGGTATATGAAACATCGCAACAGATAGCGTTTCATACACCATCCAACCCTTCCTATATATGATATTTTGTTTAAGAATGTTTTCATATATAGGAAGGGTTTCTTTAAAATACAGGAAGTGTTTCATTAAAATATAGGAAGTGTTTCATTAAAAGTTTCTAAAAATAGCTTTTGTGAAACTTTTTTAATATTATTTAGTTTGCTTTTTTCGCTTTTGTGCCCATAATTCAGTACTTTTGCGTTTGATTTAAGGGTGAGGGTGTAGTTAACACCCTAATTCCCGATGCAAATGTAGAATTAAACGTAAAAAATATTATAGAATTATGGCAGAAGCTATTGATATCCGTGAGTTGAACATCCGGATTGAACAACAGAGTCAGTTCGTTACCAATTTGGTAATGGGCATGAACAAGGTCATCGTGGGTCAGAAGCACCTGGTTGACTGTCTCCTCATTGGTCTTCTCTCTGATGGTCACATCTTGCTCGAAGGTGTGCCGGGCTTGGCGAAGACACTCGCAATCAAGACATTGTCACAGCTGGTCAGTGCAGACTATAGCCGCATACAGTTTACACCCGATTTGCTGCCTGCCGACGTGGTGGGAACGCAGATCTATTCTCAGAAAGATGAAGCCTTCCATGTAAAGCGCGGTCCGGTGTTCGCCAACTTCGTATTGGCAGATGAAATCAACCGTGCGCCAGCCAAGGTGCAGAGTGCCTTGCTCGAGGCGATGCAGGAGCATCAGGTTACCATCGGCGAGCAGACCTTCAAGTTGCCTAATCCATTCCTGGTAATGGCTACCCAGAACCCGGTGGAGCAGGAGGGAACCTATCAGTTGCCAGAGGCGCAGGTTGACCGTTTCCTTCTCAAGGTCATCATTGACTATCCTACCATCGAGGAAGAGAAACTCATCATCCGCGAGAATATCCAGGGCAGTCTGCCTACCGTTACTCCGGTAACTACAGCAGAGGAAATCCTGAAGGCGCGCAGCATCGTGAACGAGGTTTATATCGACGAGAAGATTGAGCAGTATATTGCCGACATCGTCTTCGCCACCCGTTATCCCGACCGTTACGGTTTGGGCGATTTGAAGGATATGATTACCTTCGGCGGCAGTCCTCGTGCCAGCATCTCGCTTGCCAAGGCAGCCCGTGCCTACGCCTTCATCAAGCATCGCGGTTATGTGATTCCTGAAGATGTGCGTGCCGTGGCTCACGATGTTCTCCGCCACCGCATCGGTCTCTCTTACGAGGCAGAGGCGAGCGAAATCACCAGCGAGGAGATAGTAAGCCGCATCATCAACAAGGTGGAAGTGCCTTGATCAATTAATAGTTTATAGTTAATAGTTAATAGATTAGGATTTTGGATACACAAGATATCTTAAAGAAGGTTCGGAAGATTGAGATCAAGACTCGCGGATTGAGCCAGAATATCTTCGCAGGCCAGTATCACTCAGCCTTCAAGGGCAGGGGAATGGCCTTTGCCGAGGTGCGCGAATACCAGTATGGCGACGACGTGAGAGACATCGACTGGAATGTGACGTCCCGTTTCCATCGCCCTTTCGTCAAGGTGTTCGAGGAGGAGAGAGAGCTCACCGTCATGTTGCTCGTGGATGTGAGTGGCTCGCTCGACTTCGGTACGATGCGCCAGATGAAGCGCGACTTGGCCACCGAGATAGCTGCCACCTTGGCCTTCAGTGCCATTCAGAACAACGACAAGATAGGTGTCATCTTCTTTTCCGACAGAATAGAGAAGTATATCCCGCCGAAGAAGGGAAGAAAGCATATCCTCTACATCATCCGAGAAATGCTCGACTTCCATCCTCAGAGCCAGCGCACCGACATCGGCTGCGCCCTGGAATACTTAACCCGTGTGATGAAGCGCCACTGCACCGCCTTCCTCATCAGCGACTTCTACGACCAGAAGGATTACCAGCATGCCCTGCAGATTGCCAACCAGAAGCATGATGTGGTGGGCATCCAGGTGTATGACCCTCGCGGAAAGCAGTTGCCAGATGTGGGATTGCTCAAGGTGATGGATGCCGAAACGGGGCATGAGATGTATATCGATACCAGTTCGAAGAAGCTGAGAATCGCGCATGCCCAGAACTGGCTGCGACGCCAGGACCAGCTGCGCCAGCTCTTTGCCAAGAGTAAGGTAGATTGGACTTCGATAGCGACTAACGAGGATTTCTCCAAATCGCTCCTGGCACTGTTTAAGCAAAGAGGATAAATTAAGGAAGAATGAAGAATGAAAATTAAGAATATCATATTGACGATGGCGCTGATGGGCTGCTCGGCACTGGCTTTCGGTCAGACCGTGGAGCAGCGCATCGACTCCTTGCAGATGCTCATCGGACAGCAGACCATCCTGCACCTCAAGGCTACCGCCCCGAAGGGTGCCAAGGTGGTGATGCCATACTTCAAGCCGCAAGACCAGATTATTCCTGGCATCGAGGTGGTGGAGCTGAAGGGAGATACCTCGCAGGTGGGCGACGACCAGATGGTGGTGACACGCGACTATACGATTACCTCCTTCGATGAGAACGTATATGCCATCCCGGCGCTCAATGTGAAGATAGACGGCAAGAACTTCCATGGCAACCCTTTGGCACTGAAGGTGCTCACGGTGTCGGTGGATACGGTTCATCCCAACCAGTTCTATCCTCCCAAAACGGTGCAGGATAACCCATTCCTCTGGAGTGAGTGGAGCTTCGCCTTCTGGTTGAGCCTGCTGATGATAATCATCTGTGGCGCAATGCTCTATCTGCGCAACCGGTTGAAGAAGAATAAGCCTATCATTACCCGCATCCGCATCATCAGGCGGGTGCCTGCCCACGAGAAGGCGCTGAAGGAAATCAACGATATCAAGCAGCATCACACCACATCCAATCAGGAAACCCAGAAGGAGTACTATACGCACCTTACCAATGCGCTGCGCGAGTATATCGTGAGCCGATTCGGATTCAATGCGATGGAGATGACCAGTTCTGAGATTATCGAAAACCTGCGTGCTTCGGGCGACCAGAAGATGATAGACGAGCTGAGAATGCTCTTCTCTACCGCCGACCTCGTGAAGTTTGCCAAGTACGAGATTCCGATGAACGAGAACGATGCCAACCTGGTGAATGCCATCAACTTCATCGACCAGACGAAGAGCGATGAGCAGCCTAAGGAAGAGAAGATAGTTCCTACGCTCAGCAGCGAAGACCAGAAGAGTCAGCAGCAGCGTCGCCTCATCAAGACCCTGCTCTGGGTGGGAGGCTTCAGCGTAGCCGGCATCCTGGGCTATATCATCTACCAGATTGTCATGCTCGTGATGTAACAGTCTTGCTCTTAAAGAGATGACTCTTCTCGTTGATGTAAAGATGGAATCATCTCGTTGATGTAACTTTATTAAATAAAAAGAAAAATGGAATTTGCAAGTAAAGCATATTTTCTGCTACTCCTGCTGCTGATACCTTATATATTATGGTATTTCCTGAGCAGGAAGAAGAGCGAGCCAACGATGCGCATGAGCGATACAAGAATGTATCAGTTTGCGCCCAAGAGCCTGCGCGTGCGACTCATCCATCTGCCGATGGTGCTGAGATGCATCGCCTTCGTGCTCATCGTTTGCGCCATGGCACGTCCGCAGACGCACTATTCTTGGGACAACAAGACGGTGGAGGGAATCGATATCATGCTTGCCATGGACGTATCAACCTCCATGCTTGCTGAAGATTTGAAGCCTAACCGTATGGAGGCGGCCAAGGATGTGGCTACCGAGTTTATCTCGGGCCGTCCTACCGACAACATCGGCTTGACCATCTTTGCTGGTGAATCGTTCACCCAGTGTCCGATGACCACCGACCACGCCAGCCTTCTGCGCCTTCTGCACGATACCCGAACCGATATTGCCGCCCGCGGACTCATTGAAGATGGTACCGCAGTGGGCATGGGTCTGGCGAATGCCGTGAGCCGATTGAAGGATTCCAAGTCGAAGAGCAAGGTGGTGATTCTCCTCACGGATGGCAGTAACAACATGGGCGATATCTCGCCGATGACCGCTGCCGAAATCGCCAAGAGCTACGGCATCCGAGTTTATACCATCGGCGTGGGTACCAACAAGGTGGCACCTTATCCGATGCCGGTGGCAGGCGGCGTGCAGTATGTCAACATTCCGGTGGAGATAGATACGCAGACCCTTCGCGATATAGCGCAGACCACCGACGGTAACTTCTATCGTGCTACCAACAATGCCGAGCTGAAGAAGATTTATCAGGATATTGATAAACTGGAGAAATCGAAGTTCAATGTAAAGCATTTCGCCAAGCGCTATGAGGCCTATCAGCCTTTCGCCCTTGCCGCCCTGCTGATATTGCTGGCAGAGATTCTGATCCGTATCACCTGGCTTCGCCGAATCCCTTGATATTCAGAGGGGTGACTAGATGGAATTAAAGAAATAATATAATATAACCATGTTAAGATTTGAAGATCCCGCATTTCTCTGGCTGTTGTGGGTGATACCGGCACTGGTGCTGGTTCGCCTCATCGGTTGGAGAAGGAGAAGGGCAAAGCTCAGAAAGCTGGGTGACCCCGAGTTGCTCAAGCAGCTGATGCCCCACATATCTAAATACCGCCCCACGGTAAAGTTCGTGCTGATGCTCGCAGCCTTGGCATTGCTCATCGTGATGGTGGCACGCCCGCAGATGGGCAGCAAGATTTCGAACGAGAAGCGGAATGGCATCGAAACCATGATCTGTCTCGACATCTCCAACTCCATGCTTGCCGAAGATGTGGCTCCATCCCGTCTCGACAAGAGCAAGATGCTGATAGAAAACCTGGTGGATAACTTCAGCAACGACAAGATAGGTCTCATCGTCTTCGCAGGCGATGCCTTCGTGCAGCTGCCTATCACCAGCGACTATGTTTCTGCCAAGATGTTCCTGCAGAATATCACACCTGGCTTAATCCAGACCCAGGGCACCAACATCGGTCAGGCCATCAGCCTCGCCACCAAGAGCTTCACCCAGCAAGACAACGTGGGCAGAGCCATCATCGTGATTACCGATGGCGAAAACCACGAAGAGGGGGCGCAGGAGGCTGCACAGATGGCCTACAAGAAGGGCATCAACGTCTATATCCTGGGCATCGGAAACACCAAGGGTGCCCCAATCCCTATGGGCGACGGCTCTTATCTGAAAGATAACGCCGGCAACACGGTGATGACTGCCCTGAACGAGCAGATGTGCCGCCAGCTGGCGCAGGCAGGCAAGGGTCAGTATATCCACGTGGATAATACCAGCGATGCCGAGAGGGAGCTGAACAACGACCTCACCAAGTTGCAGAAGGGCGACATGACGAGCGTTATCTACAGCGCCTACGATGAACAGTTCCAGGCGGTAGGCATCCTGATTATCCTCCTGCTCATCATCGAGGTTTGCATCATGGAAGCAAGGAATCCATTGCTCAGGAACATCAAGTTCTTCAAGAAAACGCCGTTCAAGAATTTCAAGTAGAAGCAATGCGCCCTGAAAGGGCAAAAGCATAAAAGGTTTTTAAAATGAACACTATACATTATCTAATAGTAACTATGGCTTTCCTGTTGGCTAGTGCCACAAATGCTGCCGCACAAACCGACCGCAACTTGATTCGCCAGGGAAACAGGGCGTTCAAGACCCAGAAATGGGCAGCTGCCGAGACCCAATATCGCAAGGCTATCTCCAAGAACCAGAAGAATCCGCAGGCGATATACAACCTGGGCTGTGCCTTGCTGATGCAGCAGAAAGACTCGCTGGCCATGGTGCAGTTTGGCAATGCCGCACAGCTGGAGCCAAACCATTTCCGCCGCTCCAAGAGCTATCACAACATGGGAGTGGTGATGCAGAACCACCGCGAGTACGCACAGGCCATCGAATACTATAAGATGGCGCTGAGATGCAACCCGCAGGATAATGAAACCCGTTATAATCTTGCCCTCTGCAAGAAACTGCTCAAGAACAACCCGCAGAACCAGAACAACAAGGACAAGAATAACAAGGATAAGAATAAAGACAAGAAAAATCAGAACAAGAACGATCAGAACAAGGATAAAGACAAGAACAAGGATAAGAACAAAGACGATCAGAACAAGAACGATCAGAACAAGAATAATAAAGATAAGAATAAAGACAAGAATAAGAACAATTCGAACCAGAACCAGCAGAATCAGGACAAGATGAGCCGCGATAACGCCGAACAGCTCCTCAATGCCGCGATTCAGCAGGAACAGGCCACCAAGCGAAAGCTGCAGAAGGCAATGAGCCAGCCTCGCAGAAAAGCCTACGACAAGAATTGGTAAAAAGACGGTTTTTGTACTTACGTTTAAAATTGGAACAAATATAAGAAAAAGAAAGTTGATATGAAAAAAATAGGTTGGTATATCATATTGCTGCTGATGATGCTGGGCTACCAGGTGCATGTAGCTGCCCAGCATATCTCTGTGTCGGCTCCGTCGCACGTCGCGGCAGGAGAGAACTTCCGTGTTGCCTATACCATCAACACCAGTGATGTGGAGGAATTCCGCATGGGTGGGGTGCAAGAAGGACTGGAAGTGATTGCGGGTCCTTACACTTCCTCGCAATCCAGTTATCAGATGATCAACGGGCATACCTCGTCATCATCATCCGTAACCATCACCTATACCCTCTATGCCGCCAAGAACGGCAGCTTCACCATCGGGGCTTCGCACGCCGTGGTGGGAGGAAAAAGACTGTCTTCACACCCCGTGAAGATTCAGGTGTCGGGACATGCACAGCGTACCAACGGCGCTCCCAACATGCACGGACAGGGCAGCTACGACCAACCTCGTATGCGCTCTGCTGGCTCTGCCATCTCGGGCAGCGACCTCTTTATCAAGGTTTCTGCCAACAAGAAGAGGGTTCACGAGCAGGAGCCTATCCTGCTTACCTACAAGGTATATACCCAGGTGGAACTCACCCAGCTGGAAGGCAAGATGCCCGACCTGAAGGGATTCCACACCCAGGAAGTGCCGCTGCCACAGCAGAAAACCTTCCACACCGAGACCGTGAACGGTCGCCCGTACAAGTGTGTTACCTGGAGCCAGTATGTAATGTACCCACAGATGACGGGCAGACTCGAGATACCATCCATCACCTTCAAGGGCATCGTGGTTCAGCAGAACCGCAATGTAGATCCGATGGAGGCGTTCTTCAACGGCGGCTCCGGCTACATAGAGGTAAAGAAGGATATCAAGGCACCGGGCATCACCCTGCAGGTAGATCCGCTGCCACAGCGCCCGGCCAACTTCTCGGGCGGTGTGGGCAAGTTCAATATCTCTGTCTCGCTCGATAAGAAAGAGGTAAAGGCAGGCGAGCCTATCACCCTGCGTGTAGTGGTGGGCGGCATCGGCAACCTGAAGCTGCTCAAGCAGCCGGTGGTCAACTTCCCTAAGGATTTCGACAAGTATGATGCCAAGGTAACCGACAAGACCCGCCTCACCGCCAATGGCGTGGGGGGCAACATGGTTTACGATTTCCTTGCCGTGCCTCGCAATCAGGGCAGCTACACCATCCCGTCGGTGGAGTTCACCTATTATGATACGAGCAAGAATGCCTACAAGACCATCAAGACCCAGCCGTTCAAGCTGGAGGTGGAGAAGGGCGATGGCTCAACGGGCGAATCTGAGGATTTCGCCAGCCAGGACAAGGATATCCACACCATCAAGCTGGGCAAGGTGGAGCAGCACAAGGCCAACGAGATGTTCTTCGGCAGCTTCGGCTATTGGGTTAGTCTCCTCATGCCGCTCATCGCCTTCGTGGTACTGCTCATCGTGTTCCGCCGCCGTGCCATCGAGAATGCCGACATCGTGAAGAAGCGCTCCAACAGGGCTGGCAAGATAGCCACCAAGCGTCTGCGCCTTGCCAACAAGCTGATGCTCCAGGGCAAGCAGGGCGAATTCTACGACGAGGTGATGCGGGCACTCTGGGGCTACATGAGCTACAAGCTCAACATGCCAGCCGAGAAGCTGAACCGCGACAACATTCGCGAAACTCTGGCACGCCACTTTGTGGATGATGCCACAATAGAGAAGTTTACCACGGCTCTGGATGAGTGCGAGTTCGAGCGTTATGCGCCAGGCGATGCCGCCGGCAACATGAACCGCACCTTCGAGTCGGCTATGACAGCGATTATGGATATAGAAAATGCAATCAATGAGGCTCGCAAGAACCAGAAGAAGCATCAGGCAGGCTACTCCTTCGTATGGCTGCTCCTGGCGATGATCTGCCTAGGCGGCACCTCTGCCAGGGCGGTGACCAAGAACAATGCCGACACGGAGTACCAGAAGGGCAACTATCAGCAGGCCATCCGCGACTACGAGGAGGTTCTGAAGAATGGCGAATCTGCCGAGATCTATTTCAACCTCGGCAACGCCTACTATCGCACGGACAATATCACCAAGGCGGTGCTCAACTACGAGCGTGCCCGCCTGCTGTCGCCGGGCGATGACGATATCAATTTCAACCTGCAGTTTGCCCGCAGCAAGACCATCGACAAGATTACCCCCGAAAGCGAGATGTTTTTCATCACCTGGTATAAGTCGCTGGTTAACTTCACGAGCGTAGATAACTGGGCCAAGACCGGCATCCTCTGCATCGTATTGGCGCTGTTGCTGGTGCTGCTCTATCTCTTCGGTCCGCAGCTCATGCTCCGCAAGATAGGCTTCTTCGGCGGCCTTTCGTTCTTCGTGATATTCCTCTTGAGCAATCTCTTCGCCTTCCAGCAGAAGCGGGCGCTCGACAACAGAACCGGAGCCATCATCATGGCGCCATCGGTGAACATCAAGAAGACACCAGCCAAGAACAGTGCCGACCAGTTTGTGCTCCACGAGGGCACCCGTGTGGATATCATCGACAAGGGCATGACCGACTGGCGCTGCATCCGTGTAGGCGATGGCCGCGAAGGCTGGATAGAGACCAAGGCTATAGAGGAGATTTAATAGGAAGTTCAAAGTAGATAGTAATGGATTTTAGTACGATACAAAACATAGATTTTCAAGTGTTGCAGTGGTTCAACGGCAGCAACAATGTGATTCTCGACCAGTTGGCCTTGGTGCTCACTTCGGGTTTCACCTGGATACCACTCTATGTGGTACTGTTTATCGTCGTGATGCGCAACAACGAGACCATGATGCAGATAGGACTCGTGGTTGGGGCCGCCTTGCTCTGCATCCTCTTTGCCGACGGATTTTCCGATGGCATCATCAAGCCCCTGGCAGAAAGATGGCGACCATCCAACGACCCGCTGGTAAAATATTCCGTACGGGTGGTGGATAACCTGCGCATGAAGGACTACAGTTTCTGCTCCGCCCATGCCGCCAACACCATGTCGATAGCCGTGTTCTTCTCGCTCCTCGTCAGGAGCCGGATGCTCACCATCACCATGATTGTCTGGTCGCTGGTTAACTGCTGGACCCGCCTCTATCTGGGCGTTCACTATCCGCTGGATATAGCCACAGGACTGCTGCTGGGCAGCGTGGTAGGCTTCCTGGTCTATCTCTTATACCACCGCATGTATCGCCGCATCTCTCCGGAAATCAAGTATATCTCCAACCAATATACCAGCACGGGCTACGACCACGACGATATCGACATGATCATGACCGTCTTGATGTTGGTACTGGTCTATGTAGTAATCCGTGCACTCTGCATGATGACGGCAGTTTAATAAAATTTACAAAGAAGAATAATGGAAACAAAACATATTAAGATTAGCGATTATAATTACGAGTTACCTGATGAGCGCATTGCCAAATTCCCTATCGCCCAGCGCGACCACAGCAAACTGCTGGTCTATAAGCACGGCGAGGTGAGCGACGATGTGTTCTATCATCTTCCTGAATATCTGCCTAAGGGCGCCATGATGGTGTTCAACAACACCAAGGTGATCCAGGCACGCATGCACTTCCGCAAGGAAACGGGCGCACTTATCGAGGTGTTCCTCATGGAGCCTGCCGCACCAACCGACTATGAGTTGATGTTCCAGACTACGGGCCACTGCTCTTGGCTCTGCATGATTGGAAACCTGAAGAAGTGGAAGGAGGGCAGCCTGAAGCGTGACTTCGAGATCAAGGGTCATCAGCTTACCCTTTCTGCCACCATGCGCCGTGGCGATGCCCTCAGCGCAGAAGCATCAGAAATGGTAGCCAAGGGCGGCGGCACCAACTATTGGGTAGATTTCGACTGGGACAACGAGCACGTTTCCTTTGCCGAAATCCTCGAGGCAGTGGGCGAGTTGCCTATCCCTCCATATCTGAATCGCAAGACCGAGGAGAGCGACAAGACTACCTATCAGACTGTTTATTCGAAGATAAAGGGTAGTGTGGCAGCCCCAACAGCCGGTCTGCATTTCACCGATGCCGTGCTCAAGGATCTGGATGCCCATGGCATCGACCGTGAGGAGGTGACGCTGCACGTGGGTGCCGGCACCTTCAAGCCAGTGAAGAGTCTGGAGATTGAGGGCCATCAGATGCACACCGAGTACATCGTGGTTCACCGCCGCAGCTTGGAAAAGCTTATCAAGCACGAGTGCCAGGTCATCGCCGTGGGTACCACCAGCGTGCGCACCATCGAGAGCCTTTACTACATGGGCGTGCATCTTATCAAGCACCCTGAGGCAAGCGAGGAAGATTTGCATGTTAAGCAGTGGGACCCATACGAACTGTCGGCAGATGGCAACCTGGTGGATGGCATCACCCCGATGCAGGCCATCCAGGCGATTATCGATTACCTCGACCGCAACGGATTGGAAGCCCTTCACTCCAGCACGCAGATCATCATCGCTCCGGGCTACACCTATAAGATAGTGAAGATGCTGGTAACCAATTTCCATCAGCCACAGAGCACCCTGCTGCTTCTGGTGAGTGCCTTCCTGCATGGCGACTGGAAGAAGGTGTATGATTACGCCCTCTCTCACGATTTCCGCTTCCTAAGCTATGGCGATTCATCCCTGCTCATTCCGTAAGGAGATACTCTTCTTACAAGAAGAAACTCTTTCATAGGAAGAAAGAAGTAGTTAGGAAACTATAAACTATAAATTGTAAACTATAAACTATAATAAATAGTATGATTTCAGTAGAAGGACTGAAAGTAGAGTTTGGCGTAAAGCCACTCTTCCATGATGTAAGCTTCGTCATTAACGACCGCGACCGCATTGCCCTGGTGGGAAAGAACGGCGCCGGAAAATCTACGATGCTCAAGATACTCTGCGGCTTGCAGAAACCTACGGATGGCGTGGTGGCTATCCCTAACGAAACCACCATCGGCTACCTGCCACAGGTGATGAAACTGCAGGATGATACCACCGTGAAGGAGGAAACCCGAAAGGCTTTCGCCCACAATACCGAGATGAAGGCTCGCCTCGACAAGATGCAGCAGGAGATGGCCGACCGCACTGACTATGAGAGCGAAAGCTATGCCCAGCTGGTGGAGAAGTTCACCCAGGAGCATGAGCGCTACATGATGATGGGCGGCGAAAACTACGAGGCTGAGATAGAGCGAACCCTGAGCGGACTCGGTTTCACCCGCGAGGATTTCGAGCGACCTACCCGTGAGTTCTCCGGAGGATGGCGCATGCGCATCGAGCTGGCCAAGATTCTGCTGCAGAAGCCAGATGTGCTGTTGCTCGATGAGCCTACCAACCATCTGGACATCGAGAGTATCCAGTGGCTGGAGCAGTTTCTGGCGCAGAGTGCCAAGGCTTTGGTGCTGGTGAGTCACGACCGTGCCTTTATTAATAATGTAACCAACCGCACGCTGGAGATTACCTGCGGCAGGGTAGAGGATTACAGGGTGAAATATGATGAGTACATTGTGCTGCGTGCTGAGCGCCGTGAACAGCAGTTGCGTGCCTACGAGAACCAGCAGAAGGAAATAGCTGATATCAAGGACTTTATAGAGCGATTCCGCTATAAGCCAACCAAGGCAGTGCAGGTGCAGAGCCGCATCAAGCAGTTGGAGAAAATCGTGCCTATAGAGGTGGATGAGGTGGACAACAAGCAGATGCATCTCAAGTTCCCGCCTTGCCTCAGAAGCGGCGACTATCCGGTTATCTGCGATGAGGTGCGCAAGGATTACGGCTCGCATACCGTGTTCGACCATGTGAACCTCACCATCAAGCGTGGCGAGAAGGTGGCGTTTGTGGGCAAGAACGGCGAGGGTAAATCTACCCTGGTGAAATGTATCATGGGTGAGATTCCGTTTACGGGTAATCTGAAGATAGGTCATAATGTTCAGATAGGCTACTTTGTCCAGAACCAGGCACAGCTGCTGGATGAGAACCTTACCATCTTCCAGACCATCGACAATGTGGCTACGGGCGAGATGCGTCTCAAGGTAAACGACCTGCTGGGTGCCTTCATGTTTGGCGGCGAGACATCAGAAAAGTATGTCAAGGTGCTGAGTGGTGGCGAGCGCAGCCGTTTGGCGATGATCAAGCTGCTGCTGGAGCCGGTGAATCTGCTCATTCTCGATGAGCCTACCAACCACCTGGATATGCAGTCGAAGGATGTATTGAAGGAAGCTATCAAGGCATTCGACGGCACTGCTATCATCGTGAGCCACGACCGTGAGTTCCTGGTTGGTCTGGTAGATAAGGTATATGAGTTTGGCGGCGGCAAGGTTCGTGAGCACCTGGGCGGCATCTATGATTACCTGCGTGCCCACAATGCCGAGAGCATCAACCAGGCACTCGCCAGTCAGGGTGGAAAGGGCATGGCATCAGCCGGATCTCCATCGGGTTCATCCGCTTCGGCAGGTTCATCAGGTTCATCTTCTTCGGGTTCATCCTCTTCGGGTTCATCCTCATCATCAGGTTCAGGTTCATCCTCTTCATCCTCTTCCGATGCATCTTCCGGCAAAATCAGCTATGCTGAGCACAAGGAGCAGCAGAAGAAGATTCGCAAGGCAGAAAAAGCAGTGAAGGAATGCGAGGCGAAGATTGAGAAGCTGGAAGCCAGAAAGGCCGAAATCGATGCCCTGCTGATGAAGCCGGAAAATGCCACCAATATGGAGCTGGTTACCGAATATACCGAGCTGATGAAGACCCTGGATGAGGAAAACGACCGCTGGATGATTCTCTCAGAAGAACTGGAGGAAGTGAAGAATTCATAATTAAATCAATAAAATAACGAGAAAATGAAAATGAAGTACATTCTTCCGATGATGATGCTCGCTGCCATGCCTGTGGCAGCTGACGCTCAGAACAAATCGGGACTTGTCATGAGCAATCTTGACAAGACAGCCAAGCCAGCTGATGATTTCTACCAGTTTGCTACAGGCGGATGGCAGAAGAGCCACCCGCTGCCTGCAGCCTACAGCCGATATGGTAGTTTCGACAAGCTCGCTGAAGACAACAACAAGCGAATTAACTCAATCCTTGCAGAACTCGAGAAGAAAACCTACAAGGCGGGAACCATCGAGAGAAAACTCTCTGATTTCTACAAGATGGCTCTCGATGCCGACCGCCGCAACAAGGAAGGCATCGCACCAGTGAAGCCTGTGCTCGCCGAACTCGCTGCTGCACAGACCAAGGCAGATTTGCAGAAACTGCAGCTGAAGTATGCTGACTGGGGTCTCGGCGTAGATTACGGTTCTTACTTCGCAGCCGACGAGAAGAACGTAACCATGAACATCTTCAACGTGCTCCAGGGCGGCTTGACCCTCGGCGCCAAAGATTACTATCTGAACAACGATGCAGCCACCGTGGCCATTCGTGAGGCTTACAAGAAGTACATCGCCAAGATGTTCCAGCTCTACGGCTTCTCTGCTGCCGATGCTCAGAAGAAGGCAGAGAAGGTGTTCCTCCACGAAACCAATCTTGCCCTCATCTCTAAGAGCCGCACCGAACTGCGCGACCCTCAGGCTAACTATAACAAGATGACTCTGAAGGAGTTCAAGCAGAACTATCCAAACATTCCGCTGGAGACTCTGGCCAATGCCGAGGGCATCAAGAGCGAGTATATCCAGCAGATGGTAGTAGGTCAGCCAGAGTTCCTTGCCGGTTACGACAAGATTTCTGCTGCCGAGAACGCCGAGATTCTGAAGGCGTTGATGGAGTGGGGCGTAATCTGCAACTCCTGCTCATACCTGAGCGATGATATCCGCCAGGCAAACTTCGAATTCTTCGGCAAGACCATGAGCGGTCGTCAGGAAGACCACCCATTGTGGAAGCGTGCCACATCGCAGGTAGAGGCTCAGATGGGCGAGGCGCTCGGAAGAATCTACTGCAAGAAGTTCTTCCCTGAGAGTTCTAAGAAGATGATGGAGACTTTGGTGAAGAACCTGCAGATTAGTCTCGGTCAGCGCATCGATGCCCAGAACTGGATGAGCGCTGAGACCAAGGCTGCTGCCCACGACAAGCTGAACAAGTTCTACGTGAAGATTGGTTATCCAAAGCAGTGGACCGACTACAGCAAGTTGACCATCGACCCATCTAAGAGTTTCTTCGAGAACGTGTTGGTGTGCCGTAAGTTCCGTGCTGACAAGATGATAGCCGAGAAGGCAGGTAAGCCAGTGGATAAGGAAGAGTGGTTCATGACTCCTCAGACCGTGAACGCCTATTACAACCCAACCACCAACGAAATCTGCTTCCCAGCCGGAATTCTTCAGTATCCATTCTTCGATGCCAAGGCCGACGAGGCATTCAACTATGGTGCCATCGGTGTGGTAATCGGTCATGAGATGACCCACGGTTTCGACGACCAGGGTCGCCAGTATGATGCCAGCGGTAACCTGAAGGATTGGTGGACTCCAGCTGATGCTGAGGGTTTCAACAAGCGTGCGGATATGTATGCTGATTTCTTCAGCAACATCAAGGTATTGCCAGATTTGAATGCCAACGGTCGCTTTACTCTGGGTGAGAACCTCGCCGACCATGGTGGTTTGATGGTATCTTTCAATGCCTTCAAGAATGCCACAGCCAAGAAGCCATTGAAGAACAAGGATGGTTTCACTGCCGACCAGCGTTTCTTCCTTGCCTATGCCGGCGTTTGGGGTCAGAACATCACGGAGAAGGAGATTCGCAACCGTGTGAAGAACGATCCTCATGCCCTGGGCAAGTGGCGTGTAGATGGTGCTCTTCCTCACATCGATGCCTGGTATGAGGCATTCGGCGTAAAGCAGGGCGACAAGATGTTCATTCCTAAGAGCGAGCGTCTGGAGCTTTGGTAAAATCTATTGAAATGATAATCGCCCTTCATCAATGTTGAATCGTTGATGGAGGGCGATTTTTTTTGAAATCGCATAAAACTCTCCGTTTAATTTGGGAAAAACTGTTAAAATGCGTCAAGAACAAGCCTGGAATAACCTATCTATTTATATTTTTTGGTATTTTTGTACCCATAACCTATAAGTATATCACAAGCAACAAACGTATAACATATACGATTCGTTGATACGAAAACTTGTAAAATGTAAATATATAAACTAACGTTTAAACCATTATCTAAAATGAAACAAAAGAAAACTTTAGGCAACAAAATGTTTCTAGCATTCGCCGCCGGACTTCTGTCAATGACGCAAGCCCAGGCACAAAGTGAGATTTATCCTCAACATTTCGATTTGGGGGAAGTAACACTGCTCGACGGTCCGTTTAAGACCGCCATGGACACCAACATCAATCTGCTCCTGCAATATGATGTTGACAGATTGCTTACACCATTCATCCGCCAGTCGGGATTGAGCAAGGTAACCACATCCAAGTATTACCAGTGGGAGAACAGCCATCCTACCTTCTCTAACTGGGGCCTCTCCAGCTGGTCTTTAGAGGGTCATGTGGGCGGCCACTATCTCACCGCACTCGCCCTGGCTTACTCGGCAGAGCGCGACAACACCCTGAAGGCAGCATTGAAACAGCGACTCGACTATATGATAGAGGTGCTGAAAGATTGCCAGCAGGCTTACGACAAGAACACTGCAGGCTTGAAGGGATTCCTGGGCGGACAGCCTATCAACCAGATATGGACCGGACTTTACAAGGGAAACCTCACCGAATTCAAGAAATATGGCGGATGGGTGCCACTGTATTGCGAGCACAAGGTGCTGGCAGGTCTTCGTGATGCCTGGCTCTATGCCGGCAATGCGGAAGCCAAGACCTTGTATCAGAACATGTGCGACTGGACCGTGAACGTGGTTTCCAAGCTTACTACCACCCAGATGCAGGACATTCTGGGCTGGGAGCATGGCGGCGTGAACGAGACCCTGGCAGATGCCTATCGCATCTTCGGTGACAAGAAGTACCTGGATGCAGCCAAGAAATATAGTCATCAGACGATGATCAGCGGCATGCAGACTCTCAATAAGTCGTTCCTCGACAGCAAGCATGCCAACACTCAGGTGCCTAAATACATCGGTTTCGAGCGTATCTACCAGGAGGAACTGCGTGATGGCGGAACCATCTCCACCGCCTCTTATCAGAAGGCAGCCCACAATTTCTGGACAGATGTGGCAGAGAACCGCACCGTCTGCATCGGCGGCAACAGCGTGAGCGAGCACTTCCTGCCGGCAGCCAAGTCGGAGCAGTATATCAGCAACCTCGATGGTCCGGAGAGCTGCAATTCCAACAACATGCTGAAGCTTTCGGAGAACCTCTTTGATGAGACCCACGATGCCCGATATGCCGATTTCTACGAGGCTACCATGTGGAACCACATCCTCTCTACGCAAGATCCTACTACGGGTGGCTACGTATATTTCACCACTCTTCGCCCACAGAGCTATCGCATCTATTCGCAGGTGAACCAGGGCATGTGGTGCTGCGTGGGCACGGGTATGGAGAACCATTCCAAGTACGGGCACTTCATCTATACCCATTCTGAAGACAATAAGACGCTGTATGTCAACCTCTTCACAGCTTCCAAGTTGCAGGATGAGCATTTTGCCCTGACCCAGGAAACATCGTTCCCTTACGCCCAGAGCAGCAAGATAACCATCAACAAGGGCGGTTCCTTCTGCCTGGCAGTGCGCCGTCCGCAGTGGGCAGGCGAAGGCTACCAGGTAATGGTAAACGGATCGGCAGTGGATGTGAAGGTGGCAGCAGGCACGGCAGGCTATGTGGAGATAAACCGCACCTGGGCAGCCGGCGACGTGGTGGAAATCACCCTGCCTATGAAGCTGCGCTACGAAACCTGTCCTAACTACACCGATTACATAGCCTTTAAGTATGGTCCTATCTTGTTGGCAGCCAAGACCACGGCTAGCAGCCAGGAAGAGGCTGAGAAGACGGGGCTGGCTTACGAGCAACTGCAGAACGAATATGGCGGCGAAGGCCGTATGGATCATGCGCCAGGTTCCATGGCCAAGCGCCTTTCCATCTCATCATCGCCTCTGCTCATCGGCAAGCGAGAGGATGTGCTGAAGCGCATCACGCCTACCGGGGAAGCCTGCCAGTTTACCATAGATGCCAGCGATGCCCAGAACAAGGGTCGCTGGAACAAGCTCCAGCTCGTGCCATTCTACACTATCCACCATGCCCGCTACAACTGCTACTGGTATCAGCAGACTGCCGAGAACTATGCGGCAAGCGACATGGGGCGTGCCGATGCACTGGAAGAGGCACTGGTGGCTCGCACCATCGACTTTGTAGCACCTGGCGAGCAGCAGAGCGAGGCCGGTCATGATGTGGCCCATTCTGAGAATTCATCCACAGGCAGTTACCAGGGCGAGTACTATCGTGATGCCCGCCAGGGTGGCTACATGGAATATACCCTGGCTAACACCAGTGGTAAGACCGATAGCATCGCCCTGATGTGCCGCTTTACCACAGCCGATAAGAACCGTGTGGCTACTATCCGCATAGACGGCAAAGTGCTTACCGAGGTAACGATTCCTGACACCTACAAGCATGCCGATGACAACGGTTTCTACAACATAGAGTATCTGATTCCTGCCGATATGCTGAAGAATGCAGATGGTTCGGCCAAGAGCAAGATAGTGTTCCGTCTGGAGGCGAGTGGCAGCGGCATGGCTCCGGGTCTTTATTACCTGCGCCTGCTGAGCGGCTACACCGGCAACGGCTATAAGTTTGTGGCTTCCGACTGGAAGACGGGTGATGCCGGCCGTGTAAAACAGAGCAACATCAGTTATGATCAGGATGCCAACAAGATAACGGTGAAGGCTGGCAAGGGCAACAACAACGTGTGCCTGATGATGGACTACAGCAACACGGATTATAGTGTGAAGAGTACTCAGAAATACCTGGTGGTAAGGGGTACCAACCTGGCGATGGGTTCCGGCAAGAGTTATCTGTGGTGGCTCAACGGCAAGAACAAGGGTTCTCAGGTGGCTCCTCAGGTGACGAGAGCCGTGGGCGACGAGGTGATTGTGGCTTGGGACATCACCAAGTCGAACATCAACGAGAATTGCAAGGGTGATGTATGGAATTTCTCCACGGGCCAGACGATATTCGGCTTGACATCTACCACGGGCACCTCTGTTATCAGCTACATTGGTTTTGTGGAATCAGTAGATGAGACCACCGCCATTTCTTCCATTCTTGCTTCATGCGGTAAGAAGACCGGCAAGGTTTATAGCCTTGATGGAAAGTATGTGGGCAAGCATATAGGCAATCAGGCTCCTGGCAATCAGGGAGTTTATGTAGTGGATGGGAAGAAGTTTGTGAAGTAAAGATTGGCGTCCTGGCGGATTTGCAATCAAGCGCGCAACCCCGCTAGGCGTCCTGGCGGATTTGCAATCAAGCGCGCAACCCCGCTAGGCGTTCCGGCGGATTTGAAATCCGCCGTCAAAAAATGTTCGACCTATTAAAAC
>USJX01000013.1 GCA_900555035.1 uncultured Prevotella sp. | reverse complement strand
GAGGAGCATTTGCTGCATCCTCTCCATTTCCAGTTGTGTGTGTTGTTCCATACGCATTAGATTTTACTTCTGAATTACACTGCAAAGATACAAAAAAAATCGCTTCTTGTCAATAGTTTCAGGGTGACATTGTGGGTGACATTGTGGGTGACATCGTGGGTGACACCATGGGTGACATCGTGGGTGACATCATGGGTGACATTTGTACCCAAATGAAATGAGCCTCATTCCAACTCGGAATGAGGCTCACGTAACGTTTATCTGAGGCTTATTCCAACTCCAAATGAGCCTTACTTCATTTTCGAATCCTATCGATGCCAACACCAATTTGGCTTCATCCGCCCTTCATTTCCATCAGAAGCTCGATGATGCGGCAATTGGGATTCTTTTGAATCTCTTTCATATAAAACAGCGTGATGCTGTCGGGAAAGATGCGGTGGCGCTGCTCCATGGCTCTCAGTTTGCTCAGCGCCTTGGATGGATATTGGGGCACAGCAACGCCCACCTGCGCAAAGAAACCCTCGTAGAGCTGGCACAGAGGTTTCTTGCGAAACTGGTTGTCGTGCCACGCATCACAAAGGTCCTCCTCATCTACATTCTTCTGCGTAGCTATATTGCTCACATCGTGAACAAACTCGATGAGCCAGCACTGGGGATGCCCCCATTGATATCTCTCAGGCTCCTGCTGCAACATCCACTCGTAGTCTTCGAGCATCAGGTCGTGCGCACGGGCCTTCAGCTCGTTATATTCTTCTCTTGTCATAGGCGTATCATCTTAAAAAATAAGATTGTTAACTATAAACTATCAATTATAAACTCTCAACTATAAACTCTCAACTCTCAACTATCAACTATCCCCCTCATCCTCCAGGGTTCTTCGTCCTTCGGCAATATCTTGCCGTGCAGAACCTCGGCTATGCACTCGTCTTCCGACTCCCGCTCGTCGTATCTGCCGCAGGGCTGCCTCATGTAATACACCTTGCCCGGACGGCAGAATTCCTGGTCTCTCACCTTCAGCATTTCCACGATAGAGAAAGTCTTGCCCTCCTCGGGCTTGTTCACGCGAGTCACCGTTAACAGATAGTCGGCCAGGTTGGCCCACTGCGCACTGCCCGCAATGGAGTAGAGGTCGAGTGGCGGAAATGCCTCGTGGCCATCCTTATACTGAATTCTTGGGTGCGCCACCACCACCGTCCAGATATGGCGCGCACGGCTCCACTGCTGCAGGCGGGTAAGCATCAGCCTCACCTTCTCCGTCTCCGTAGCACGGTTGCCGCCCTCCGTCACGTTGATGAACACGTAAGGGTCTATCACCAGATAATCTATCTTCTGCTTCTTGCGCTGCATCTCCGTTTCTGCCAGACTCGTGATGTAGTTGCTGTCGGGCAGACGGCTCTTGGTGTCAAAATCCACCATGTGACGGGTCAGGTAACTCAGCATCTTGCGGTTCTCGCTGCGTGCCTCCTCCAAGGTCTGCATGCCGTCCATGTTCTCCGTGTTCTCCACGCCCATCATGATGCGTGCTATCTCCCTTACGTGCTTACCCTTGATAGGTTTCTCGAACGAGAAGAAGGCCACTCGCTTGTTGCAGTGGTACATCAGATGCGACATCAGACAGTTGAGGAAATCTGTCTTTCCTGAGTTCGGGCGACCTGTCAGGATGATGAGTCCGCCATCCGAAGTGGGGTGGAAGATGTGGTCGGTGAGTCGGCCCATGCCCACCTCGTAGCCATGGTCGTAGTTGCCCATCAGGATGTCGAGCACCTCATCCGAGTTCTCCTCCAGGTCATATACATCGCCTTCGTTCACCGGTTTGGCTTCCTCTATGATGCGTCTCACCTCGTTGCATCCGAATGCCTCATACACCTCGCTGATATCCTTCTTTCCGCACGGCAGGCTCGCCACCTTGGCACGGGTCTGGTATCGGTCGGCAAGCGCCTTGACGAGCATTCTTCCCGGACGGTCGCCGTCGCCGCATATCACGATTTCCTCGGCTTGCAGAATCCATTCTTCAAATGCCTCGTGGCTCTCGGCAATGTTGGTTCCGGCACCGTTGGCCACGCTCAGCACGTAGGGGTATCCGCAGCTCATCAGAGTGAGGCGGTCTTTCTCGCCCTCGGTGATGATGATCTGGTGGATGATTTCAGCGTCGGGGCGCAGGTCGTTGATGCTCTCGATGCCGTATGGGGCGCAGGGCTTGGTAGGCGAAATCTGCAAGAATCCCTTGCTCCATTCGCCGGTGATGGGGTCCTGCTGCACGGAGCGGAACTTGGCGTTGATGATTTTGCCGAACAGGCGGTTGCAATACACGATGGCAGGGAATTCCTCCACGCCCTTAGGGTCTTCGCTCTTGGCTTCGTTCACGGGCTGCATGATCCAGGCGCACATCACGCCCTCTTTCCTGATTACCTCGGGCGAGAGTTTCATGGCCTGGATGTATCTCTGCACCATGCCTTGCAGCGAGAGGATGCGTTCGGGTGTGAGCAGTAGTTTGGCCTTGGGATTTCTCAGTGTAACGTTGGCCGGATGGAAGTGCTCCATGAACTTGGCCTGTTCCTCGGCGTTGTCGAAGGGATACACGGGGTAGAGGCATGAGCGGGTGGCGGCATCTATTTCCTTGTAGTCGTCGGTGTTCATCGGCACATAGTTTTCCGGCATGTTCTTGCCGTTCGGCTTCTGTGTCTCGGAGTAGAATTTGCCGTCGGTGCCATGCTGGTATTTCTTGCTCAGTGCCTTGAGTTCATCCAGTTGTCCGCCCCATCCGCACGAGAAGCAGTGGGCAGCTCCGTCGGTTCTTCTCACGTAGCAGTGTCTCTTTCCGCAAGCAGGGCATGTCACTCTGATGTTGACGGGCTGCTTGGGAATCTCCCTGATGGCATCCTCCGTCATTTTTCGGAGTTGAGCCAGGGTCACCTTTCCGGAAGGATCATCAGAAGATGAATCATTTCTGAAGGAACCATCTGATGATGAATTGTTTCCGAAGGAACCATCAGGAGATGAATCATTTCTGAAGGAACCATCTGATGATGGATCATTTCTGAAGGAATCCTTTCCGATACCATTGAATTGCTTCTGGTATTTGAGATAGAGTTCTCTTTTCTCTTCCGAGATTTTCTCTAAGATTTCGGGGAAGTCGGTTGCATAGTAACGTGGCTTCTCTCTCTCTTTAAGTTGTTGATTGCTAATCATAAATTATATATTAAAATTCAAAAAATCAGTATAGTTGTTGTTTTATATATCAGCTATATCATCTTTTAGTCTTATCCATCTTTTCCGTCTTATCCATCTTTTCCGTCTTTTCCATCTTCTGCGTCTTTTCCGTGTTTCCCGCCTTTTCCGTTTTCCATTCGTGTGTAAACTTGCTCCAGGTGGCCTGGTCGGATGGTCGTGGAGGGGCATCCAGCGGGATGCGGTGCTGTGCGATGGAACCATCGGGCAGCAGGGTGTCGTAGAATCTCTGCTTCGACTCCGGGTCCTGATACTCGAACTTGGAGAAGGGACGGTTCTGTCGGATCATCTCCCCGGGATGCTGTGCCAGATACACCTTCGTATCGGCGATGGCCTGCAATATCTTCTTTTGCATGAAATCCTGGTTAATCAGGTTCTTGAGCCAGCAGCTCTGTCCCTCTATGGTATGGATGCTCATCATGCGATTGCTGTTGTTCAGCAGATAGGGATAGAGATAGCTGTTGAAGAACTGGTTCGTTGCTATGTTGGTGGGGCATGCGGCATCAGGGTCGCTGTAGAGTCCCACCATCATTTTCTCGGTAGCATCGTTCACGGGTTTCACCACGTTGGCGTAGGCATCGGGGTTGGTGCGCACGTAGGCAAGCAGCGCCCTAGCCGTGGTTTCCACCAGTTGTCGGTATTCGGCAGAATTTGCAATCTGGTGGGCGCTATCTTTATTGATGATATTTTTCTTTTTTATATTTTTCTTTTTATTAATATTAATAATATTATAGCACCCACCGGATTGCATATTTTCCTGCGAATCCTGCATGTTTTCCATTTCTCCTTCGGCTGGCTGATGCCAGATGGGAGTGTAGAAAGCCAACAGGTTCTTCATGTTATGATGGGCTGTATCATCCTTCCATACAAATCCGAATCCCTTGCAGCGAATCAGAATTTCGATGAAATCGCTTTTGCTGTGGAATTTGAGTCCTTCTGCAATGTTGTTGAACATGTTGCAGGTGTACATCTTTTCCAGGTTCATCCATGCAGGTTCGCCCAGATAGAGCATCAGCATCTTGCGTATTTGTCCGTCGGTGAGCCCGGCTCTCGTCCAGGAGGCGATGAGCTGGCGCTCGGTGATGATGTCGATGCTGGTGGTGAGCGGCTTGATAGTGAAGTCGCCTCCATAGCTAGTCGTGTTATTTGTCATTATATTTCTGATTTTTTTGTGTTGAATTTGTTGAAGTAGAATTTATTCAGGTTGTTGACCACCTCGATGCTTTTGATATCTTTTATCAGATATTCACCAAATGGGCCGAATGCCTTGCAAAACTCTGTTCTCATATTTTCGAAATCTTTATCAGTCATAGCAGGAATCACTCCCTTAAAGTTTGCTCCTGCTTTCTTGCAGCTTTCGATAAATTCGTGGTTTTTGTTAAGCGGTGGCTCCAACAGAATAATGCATACGGCCATACGGTCGATGGCATCTCTCGAAAGGCAGCAATTCTCGGGTATGTCGTAGTATTTGTTCCCTGTACTGTAGTTCATGTTAAGGGTCATTTCAAAGACATTCTTGTGTATGCCAAAGTGCTTATGCAATTTTCGTACAAAATGGCTAACTCTGTTGCTCTCCTTTTTCTGAAAGTCCCATCTGGTTATGTAGCCTGGGTCATTTTGCCCCATCTCTGCATCGTATGTGATGTAGATGTTGCCCAATGAGTCATCGGGTTTTCCTTTTCTTTTTTCCATAATTCTTTTTTTTATGCGAAGGCGACTTTGCCTTACGCACTACAAAAGAATTAAAAAAACATGACATATCCAAAAAGCTCAATACTTCATACCTATAGTACATAAGGTATTGAAAAAAGTTTTCCGTCCAGTTTTGATTTTTGTTTGAAATTCTTGTGTTTGTTGTGATAATTCGCATTTTTTAATCTGCTCGTTTCCTGCTTTTCATCACCCCTTTCAGCGATATTCGTATTTTATTGCTCCCCGTTTTTCCGCCGTGCGTTTGCTTCCGTTAGGCGTTTGCCCCCGTTAGGCATTTGTGTCCGTTTGGCGAGTGAGTCCGTTAGGCGTTCCGCCGGATTTGCAATCCGGCGTAAAAAAATGTTCGACCTCTTAAAACCTGGGGATTTGTAATCCCCCCAATCTTTTCTTCAAGCTTGTTTGCTGCGGATTCCAAATCCGCAGATCCTAAAAAGGTTGGGTCATTTTTTTACGCCGGATTGCAAATCCGGCGGCGCCTTACGGACTCACTCGCCTTACGGACTCACTCGCCTTGACTCAACGCCTGTCTGGATTCTATCGCTTACGTTTCAAATCCTGCGGAACTCTTGGTGGGGATTTTTATAAGCCTTTTATGACCTTTTTTATAAGATTTTAGCTAAAATACCGATTTTATTCTATATTTTTAAAAGTTTTCTATGAAATATTTGTTTCGCCCAAAAAATATTTGTATTTTTGCAGGTGATATGTAAACGAGAAAACCATTGTAACCTAAAATAATAGGAAGCAAATGATTATCTTAAAATGATAATAATATTAATTAATCAATAGAAAGTAAATATGATAGAAAACATTTTACACAAGAAAATTGGGGGGGACAAATCTCTTCTCTTATTTCCTGGTGTCTGCACTAGCTCTGGCACCAAGTGTTAGCTTTGCGGATACTACAGAAAACAATGTGGTAACTGCTTCTGTTACAGAAGGTACCATTTTTGAGAGTTGGTTAGCTGGAGGTGCTTGTAAATTTAGAGTGAATAGTGACAACACAGTGACTCTTGTCGGTCCTACTGGTGATTTCTATTGTGGTGAACTTACAATTCCTTCTAGTGTTTCATATAGTGATGAAAATGGTTCTTCTTATAATTTTCAGGTAACCCGTATTGCCGATAATGCTTTTGCTGGTAAAGAAATTCCAAAATTATATCTTCCTACTTCTCTTGAATATATAGGAGAGAACGCCTTTGCTCTCGTTAATCCTAGTTTGATGGCTGTAAAGATTATGATTGGAAGTCGCGAGAATTCTGGTAATCCTTGTCGTATTGGTGGTAATGCATTTGGTTATTCTCCTAAGATTTATGTATCTGCTAATCAGGTTGAGGCTTATCAGTCAGCATGGTCAGAATATTCGTCTTCTATTATGAAGCATCCTAGTGGAGGAACTTTTTCCAATGGCATTTTTGAATATACCTATCTTGGTGAAGACTTATCTGATGCTTTGAAACTGACCAAGTATGTAGGACAAGCCAAAGAAGTGGAAATTTCTTCGAGTCTCTATGATCCTAATAATCCTAACCCTACTGCATCTTCTTTGGGGTGGATTGCTGAATTGGGTGATGGCTTATTCAAGAACAATACCACCATTGAGACAGTTGTTTTCAATAATATTTCAAGTCTTGGAATCCCTAGTGAATGTTTCAGCGGTTGTACTAATCTTTCTAAGGTTATCCTTAAAGGTGGATACTACAGTTATTACAATTATGGCATAAGTGCTTTTGAGGGCTGTTCTAAGGATCTTGTGATTTATGTGGATGAGTCTGCTTGGAATTCTTATCATGAAAATTCTTCTTGGGAAGGTTTAACCATCAAGAGCAACCCTTCATATTTGGAAAATGTTGAGGACGGAAATTTCTATTATTCGGTAAGTACTGATTTGAAGAATGCGATGTTGAAATCAATTTGGGAACAACCAAAAGAAAAAGAATTAGTTATTCCTAGTAGTGTAAAATTTACGTTTGAAGGCAAAGAACATGTGGTATCTGTTACTAGTATTGGAGAGGGATTTGCAGTGAGAAAAACTAAAACAGAATCAGTAACCATCCCTGCCAGCATAGAAAATATAGCTTCAGATGTTTTTGCTAGAACTACAAAATTGACCACCATCATTATGCTCGGCTCTACTCCTGCTACAATCGGTGATAACGTATTCAATAAGAATGCAACTATCTTCGTGCCAGCTGGTGTCAAAGAGGTATATCAGAAGGCTTGGCCAGAGTATTCTAGCAACATCAAGGAAAGCATCGCTGGAGTAACATTTGATGAGGGCAACTTCCAGTTTAAGGGTGGTGAAGACCAGAAATTAACGCTTTTGAGCTATAATGGAGGTGGTGAGAAGGAAGTTACGATTCCAGAGGAGATTGTTCATAATGGCAGCTCATATCCTGTGACTTGCATCGCTGAAAATGCCTTTAATTCATGTCCTGATTTGCAGACTGTCAATATTTTGGGAACCAAGGTTCAATTCAGTGCTAAAAGTTTCAACAACTGCTCGCAGTTGGGTGGAATTTTCGTTCCAGAGGCAGCGTATGATGACTATATGAAGAATGTAGATTTAAGTAATCAGCAATATTATCTGGCAATTAAGGGTGGCCCTAAGGTGTTGACAGATGACGAGGATTATACAGGAGGTAAAGTCATTGTATATGACAAGGGTGAACTTACCTACGAACGTACTTTCCAGCCAGGAAGCCAGTATGCAACCCTTTGCCTGCCATTCTCTTACCTCATTTCTGAAACGGGATTCGAGGAAGTTTATGAGCCTATGCATCAAATCATTCACTACACCGGCAATGGAGATTCAAAGAATAATCCTAAGTTGATTCTGATGCTGAGAAAGGTGGCTGATCAGCTTGTCTCTCCAGGAACACCAGTCTTCGTAAAGTTGGGAGATAGCAGAAAGCTTTCTATTAGCAATTATGAAGGGGTAACTCTTGGTCGTGGCGTAAATAATATTTTGGGTAATGATATGGATGTGGTTGATTGGGATGGTACATCCGGACTGATGGTGACGAATACAGACTTCGAAGTACATTACAATGGTACTTACAAGCACGAGAATGCTGCCGATATTCCAGGACTCTATACATTCAATGGTGACGGAACCTTCGGTCCTCAGACTTCCGGCAAGCTGAATCCATATCGTATGTATATTGTGGTGAAAAATTCGAAGTTGCCAGCTGGTGCTAAATACAATATCTCTATCGGCATGAACAATGGTTCTACCACTGGCATCCAGGAGATTGTGACTGCTCCAGCAAGCAAGGAGACTGCATCTTCTAACGCTATCTACGACTTGAATGGTCGCCTGGTTAGCACTACTGGATCTACCCAGAACTTGCACAAGGGCGTTTACATCCAGAACGGCAAGAAACTGGTTGTTAAGTAATGATTCTCCCGGGGAAATACAAGAAGTAATATCCGCATAATAAGATATAATATCCAGAAAATAAATAACAAAAAAAGGAAAAATATGATGAACAAGAAAAGTTATATGGCTCCAAACGTGAGCATCGTAGAACTCAATGAGCCTGCTCAGATTATGGCTGGCAGCTATGGTGAAGTGGTTCCTAGCGGTCCTGGTACTTCTGTTGACCAGGGTACAGGCGCAGCCCGCCCTTATCCAGGCTTTGGCCGTTTCAACATTTGGGATGAGGTTGAGGAGTAAGATCTCCTAATCATCCTTATCATCTCTATCATCACAGCCCCCAACCCGATGGCAACTAGCCGATAGGGTTGGGGGCTTTATTTTATATTTGTTTCATTTAACAGAAAAAAATTGGTGGTTTCAGATAATTGACGTATCTTTGCAGTATAGGAGTTGGAATTATCTTTCATCGCCTTCAGGCATTAGCCACCTAACCAAATATGAATATAATTAATTTAACATCATAAGAGCTTATGAAGAATAATAAATTACTTCTATTCGCTGGCTCACTGCTCGTGCCTATGATGGCCATGGCAGGACCGCGAAGCTTCCAGCAGGCCAAGGCCATCGCCCAAAAACAGGCGGCTAAGATTGGTGCTGCCATCGACGAACAGGCTGCCGCCAAGGCACGCAAGCAGGGGAGCGGCGAGAATCTCTCGCTCAACTCAGAATGCTATTACGTTTTCCCTAACACACAGGGCAGGGGATTCACCATTGTTTCAGGCGATGACAGAATGCCCGAAATCGTGGCTTATGCCGACAAGGGATCTTACGACGAAACTCAGCTGTCGCAGGGATTCGTGAATCTGATGAAGCAATATCAGGAGTTTTGCACCAGAGTAGAACTGGGCGATGCCACTGCGCTCAAAAACCTGGCTGAGGCGAAGGCTTGGCATAGCAAGATGGCGCAGCAGTCGGCTGCTACCAAGGCTGCTGCCGTGGCTCCCCTCCTGGGAAATATCGAGTGGGACCAGGGCGCACCTTATAATAATATGTGTCCGAAATACGATGACGTGCATGCCTCTGCCACCGGATGCGTGGCTACGGCGATGGCGCAGGTGATGGCTTATTACAAGTATCCAAAACAGTTGAAGACGGATATTCCGGGCTACGTGAGCCATTGGAATACGATAACTACTACGATTCCTGCCGTTACTAAGGAAGAGGGTATCTACGATTGGGATAACATGCTGCCTAAGTATAGCGTGGCTACTGATGTAACTGATACTCAGAAAGATGCAGTGGCTAAGCTGATGTATCACTGCGGCGTGGCGGTGAAGATGAATTATGGTCCGGAATCTTCGGCCAGCGTCTCGGCTTCCCATCTGGCCAAGTATTTCGGCTATGATGAAGACCTGATGATGGATGTGCGCCGAGCTTCTTTTTCTCTGGACCAGTGGATGCAGCTCATCGATACGGAACTGGCGGCAAAGAGACCGATTCTCTATGACGGACAGTCGTCTGATGGCGGACATCAGTTTATCTGCGATGGCTCGGATGGCGACGGCCTTTACCATATCAACTGGGGATGGGACGGCAACCAGAACGGCTACTTCGACCTTGCGATTCTCAATCCTGAAAAGGGAGGCACCGGTTCGGGAAATGCTGCCGACGGCTACAACCGCAGTTGTTCGATGACCATCGGTATCGCTCCTGATAATGGAGTGGTGGATGCGCCGCTGGCTCAGATTCCATCTGTCTCGGTATATAGAACGGGGGCTGTGAATATCACCAAGGGTATCAGACAGAAGACGAGCGATGAGTTTGATTTCAATCTTCAGGTTACCTTCGTGAACCAGGATAAGAAAGCTTTCAATGGCTATCTGGGCTTGGGAATCTTGCAGAAAGACGGCAGTTATAAGCTGATTAGCAATAAGATATCTACTTCGCTCTATGGCATGAAAGATGACGGAATGATGAGTTCCAAGGATGCGCGACTCAGTGTGAGCGAGGCTTTCGAGGTGGGCAAGACTCCGGTGTTTGCCATCTATAGCACCAATGGTACGACTTGGCAGAAGGTGGATTATATGAACAATAAAATCCCAGTGGTGGTGAAGGCTACGGAGCGTGAACTGACGCTGGCTTCTGCGCTGAACGCCCAGGTGCAACTGCTTTCTGGTAAGCTGGAGACGGGTGCTTACTGTCCTTTCCAGGTAACATTGAGCAACGACTGCGATTTTGAATACCAGGGTATCGTTAATGTTTTGTTTGATGCTGTTGCCGAGAAGCCAAACAGTTTGGCAACGGATCTTTTCGTTACGGTTCCTGCCCATGGTTCTATCACCCGAAGCTTCCAGCTGATTCCTAAGGAGGCGGGTCATCTTTATCTCTGGCTGGATGATGAGCCTGCAGGTGTAAATCTGGTTGATGCCCAGAAGTTTGCGGTGGAGCAGGGGTATGTGCCAACCATCTATCTGGTGGAGGCAACAACGAATGCATCTTCCGATCTTTACGAGACGGAGCAGGCTTACTATTCAGGCATCAAGATGAGAGCGCCAAAGGTGAATGATGACAAGGCTGAGTTTACTTATAAGATTCAGAATGATGGTGATGATACTTACATCTATGTAGCTTTTGCGGCTGCTAGTGGTGAGGATGTTCCTCCTACGTTCCATTTTCCTTATCAGGCAGAGGGTGTTCAGCTTCCTGGCAATGGTGAGGTTACTACCATCACCCGAACAGTTACTCCAGAGCAGATGGGTTCTCATTCTATCTGTGGTGATTTGTATGTTCTGGATGCAAATTATAATATACAGCGTTTCCCAACTTATCTGCCTTCTTACATTCTTTATGGTGTGGATGGTACCCGTTATCAGATGCCTGGTTCACAAAAGTTGGTTTATGTATCGGGTCTTCCTGCCGGCATTTCTCAGGTAGAGATGGATGCATCAGGTGTATCAGGTGTATCAGGTTTCTGGGATGTTTATAATCTGAATGGTCAGAAAGTGGCAAGGATTGCTGCTGGTTCTGTAGGTTCTACAGGTTCAGCTGTTTCTGCTTATTCTGCTGAGCTTCAGCGCCTTGGTCTTCCTGCTGGTATTTATATTGTAAATCATCAGAAGATTTTTGTGAAGTAAAGAAGATTTTTGTGAAGTAAAGAAGATTTTTGAAAGTAAAGGAATTCTCCTGAATAAAGAAAAAGAAGGTGTGTCATAAGTCCATGATGCACCTTCTTTTTTTTGTTGGGGGATTATAAATCCCCCGGTTTTAATAGGTCGAACCTTTTTTTACGGCGGATTTCAAATCCGCCGGGACGCCTAACGGGGTTGTGCTCTTGTTGCCGCCTAGCGGGGTTGCGCTCTTAGAGCCGCCATGCTATTTTTTCTTTCCGAAAAGCAAGTCATAGTCGCGCTGGGCAGCAGGCTTGGTCCATGCCTCTGGCACGAACTTCCAGTTGTTGTTGGCCTTTGCCTCGATGGTTCCCATCTTCTCTATCGCTTCCATCAAGTAGTAACGCTGGTCGCGCTCGCTGCGGTAGATGATGCGGCTGTCAAGACTATCCTTCGGAATGCCGGCACCACGGGTCAGGAGCTCGCCGCCACCATTGCCACGATAGCTGTTCACAGCCACCTTGTACCACTTCTTCTCATCGAATGGCTCGCCGTTGCTCATGCGCAGAATCTTCACCTTCTCGCCATCTGGCTTCGTAACATCTACCTCGTAATCGATGCCGGCTGCACTGTCGAAATTGAATGAGAGGTTCTTGAAGCCCAGGCGCTGCTGGTCGCCCTTGGTATGGGTGTCGAGCAGAAGAAGATGGTCATCGGGACTCTTCATCGTGTTCACCCAAAGATCGTAGCTCATCTCCAGATGCTTGCGGATTTCCTCGCCGGTGAGGCGCATCACGTAGAGCTGGTTCTCATATTTATAGAGGTTGAACATGTCGCCTACGCAGATAGGACCCGCCTGGATGGTGGCGTTGAACTGCAATGGGGCGTTGAAGGCGATATCGGCCTTGGTGATGTCGAGCTGCAGATTGAGGATGAAATCATTGAACGCACAACTGCCGAAGAACGACTCGCGGCTGTGGATGGTGTTCTTGAATGTGCCTATCTGCTTGCTCACAAACTGGTTGATTTCGGCTATCTGAGGCTCGAACGCCTTCATGAAGTCTTCGTCGATAGGACATTTTGTCACATCAGGAAGACTGCCAGTCACCTTCTTGTCTGTCACTACGTACTGCTTCTTGCCATTCACCTTCTTTTTATTCAAGGTGAGCGTTACCTCGGCATCAGCCACGTTGAGGGCGTTATTGGCAGGGTCGAGGCAGACCACAGGCTTGCCCTCAACATTGGTGATGGTCTCGCTGCAGCGGGTGTGGTCGTGACCGAAGAGCACCATGTCGAAACCTGGCACTTCTTTTGCTACACGCAGGGAGGCATCCTCCTCGTATTCCGGGGTGACAATGCCACCATCCTTACCGCTGTGGAAAACGCCAATCACCACGTCGGGCTTCTCCGTTTCCTGGATGTGCTTCATCCACTTTCTGGCGCAGGTTACCATGTTTTCAAACTTAAGTCCGCTCCAGAGATCCTCTGTCAGCCAGTTAGGAATAGCTGGTGTCAGCATGCCGAGCACGGCAATCTTCACACCCTCTCGGTTCAGGATGATATAAGGCTTCACGTAGGGCTGGCCGGTCTTGGTGTCGATGATGTTGGCACCTAACACGGGGCAGTTCAGTTCCTTGATCCATTTATCATACACGGCATGACCCGTTTCCACATCGTGGTTTCCGAAAGCCTGGGCGTCATACTTCATATAGTTGACTACATCGGCAGCCACATTGCGTGCCTGGGTGTTCACATAATTATAATAGTAGCAGGTAGGCTGACCTTGCAGGATGTCGCCGTTCTCCAGGAGGATGACGTTGTCCTTGTAGGTTTTGCGCAGGTCGTTGACGTAAGAGGATACGCGGGCCAGGGTTCCTGCCTTGGGTTTGCGGTTGATGAAGTCGTATGGAAAGAAAGCTCCATGTACATCACTCGTCTGAACCACTCTCAGTTTAACGGTACGTTGCTGTGCCATTGCTTGCGAATTAAAAGTGAGCGCCAAGAGAAGCGTTGCGAACAGTTGTTTCATACTTTTTTCTTTATTATTTGATTTCATGTGCAAAATTACAAAAAAGTTGCCAATTACGGCATACTTTTTGTTGGTTTCTTATTAAAAACATAAAAATAGGAGGTATTATAATATGGCATTTGTAGATTATTACAAGATTCTCGGTGTTGACAAGAACATCCCCCAGAAGGATGTGAGGGCAGCATATCGTAAACGTGCAAAACAATTCCATCCGGATTTGCACCCGAATGACCCGAAGGCGAAGGCGAAGTTCCAGGCGCTGAACGAGGCATACGAGGTGCTTTCCGATCCAGATAAGCGCGCCAAGTATGATCAGTATGGCGAAAACTGGAAGAATGCCGGTGGCTTCGGTGCTGGCGGATTCGGTGGTGGAGCCGGCGGTGCCGGTGGTGCTGGAGGCAATCCTTTCGAGGGCTTCGACTTCAGCAGTTTCGGAAATGGTGGAGGCGGATTCTCCAGCTTCTTCGAAAATCTCTTCGGCGGCGGTCGTGCCCGTGGCGGCCAGCAAGGCGGTGGTTTCGGCGGCTTTGGTGGTTTCGGCGGCTTTGGCGGAGGAGCCAATGCTGGCTATGGCGCTGGTGCTGATTTCGGAACTGGCGGCTGTGGTGGTGGCTGCAATAGTGGCTGTGGCGGTCAGGGTGCCCGAACCAACAATGGCGAGATGAACATGAACGTGAACATCGACATGTACACTGCCTTGCTCGGTGGCGAGGGTATCATCACCTTGAGCAATGGTTCGAAGATTAAGTTGAAGATTAAGCCGGAGACCCAGAACGGCACGAAGGTTCGTGTGCGTGGCAAGGGTTACGACAGGGGCGACGGCACCTTCGGTGATTTGATGATTACCTATAACGTGAAGTTGCCTAACGGCTTGAATGAAAAGCAAAAGGAGTTGTTAAGACAGATGAAGGAGGCGCAGTAATTTATGTTTGAGCGTTCCCTTGCTGCGGCTTGCAAATCCGCAGGGCCTAAATAGGTTAGGACATTTTTTAACGCCGGATTTCAAATCCGGCGGGACGCCTAGCGGTGTGTTATGAAAAAACCTCGAACGGGAATCTTTTCTTGGAATAGAAAAGATTTCTCTGTTCGAGGTTTTTTATGTTTGCAATATATCACTTGCGATGTAATATCTGCGCTATGTCTTTATTTGAATCCCCAGAGATTCTTGATAGCTGCAACATCCTGGGTTTCAACCTTCTTTTCAAGTTCATCTGGCAGATTACAGAAGAAGTCGATGCCGGTTTTGTCTTCCAGGGTCTTGATGTTCACCACGTAGTTGCCCAGCTTATCGCTCTTGTCGAAAGCCTTGTTCTCGTGTAGGAACCAATAGCCGAAGGCGCTGTAGCTATACTGCTTGGTCTTCTGGTTATACACCTTCCTCAGTACGGCTACGAAGAAATACTTTGGCACAGGGATGTAGCCAGGCTTCTTCACGTCGCTCGATGCACCCTGCTTTTTCCATCCCAGGATGTTGCTCTCGCTGCCCACTGGGTCGATGGTACCACCCTTCACGATGAAAAGAGTATCGCTGTCAATCTTCGGAGCCAGCTTGCGCAGTTCATCCTCCATCTTATACCAGGTGCCACGCTGGTTGAAGTTGCTGTACTGTGGCTGCATGTTGGTCATGAAGAAAGTCTGCTTCTGCTGGGTAAGGTTCAGCTTACGGTCGGCAGAAGGGCAGATATGACCGTGGTCGAATCCCTGCTTGGTTGGGGTAGGGTCTTCGGTGAAATCGGTGATGCCCCACTGCTCCTGCAGGTCGGTATCCCATGGATACTGACGCTCGCCCTGAGGAGCATCCCATCTTTTTACGTTAGATGCCGTGTTTCCGGTGTGGAAGGTGTAGCAGCTCCAGCGCTGGCTCTTCATGGCATCATCCCATTCGGTAGAGAAGTTCACCATGCCCGTGGTGTTATCCATGTGCACGATGGCGTAGCTGCTGCCGTTGTTCTTGAGCTTTGGAAACTCCAGACCGTTGATGGCATTCTTTACCACGGCTGGCATCTGGGCTGTAGCCACATTCTTGTTGGTGTTATTCTTATCGGTAGATTCTCCGGTGCTGCCGCCTCCTGTATTTCCACCTGTATTTCCACCACCGTTGTTGCCTCCGCCATTGTTTTCCTTGTTCGGAAAGTTGAACTGCAGTGAGTCGTCGGTGCCGCAGGCAGAGAACGTCATGGCTGTCAAAAGCGTGAGGATGAGTAGTTTGGTATATTTCATAATTCTCGTAATTCTTGTTAATGTTTTAAATTATAAAAGAAAAAAAGTGCATTCCGACGTATATGCAACTACGACGGAACACACTTCCTATCTTTCGCTGATAATATATCCTTAATTAAAAAGGTATATTACTTCTTCAACTTGCCGTAACGGTTCATGAAGCGGTCAACGCGACCAGCAGTATCAACGAGCTTGCTCTTACCTGTGTAGAATGGGTGAGATGTGCTAGAGATTTCAATCTTAACTACTGGATAAGTCTCGCCTTCGAACTCTACAGTGTCGTTAGTCTTGCATGTTGACTGAGTGAGGAACATATCGCCGTTAGACATATCCTTAAATACTACAGGACGATAGTTCTCTGGATGAATACCTTTTTTCATTTTTTCTTTTATTTATTATATGGTTATTAAAAAATAGACGTCATGGGGAAGCTTTCGCCTCATTTCATGTCCCTCATCGGGGCATGCCCATTATAGCCTGTTAACAATTTCAGGGTGCAAAGTTACGCTTTTTTCCTGAAACCACCAAATTTTTCCTCTTCTTTTTAAGAAATATTTTGGAAATAGGATAACTTCCTCTTATTCTTGACTCTAGAAACTACAGTTAACGCCTTTACCACGAAGAAATTCGTAGTCACGCATGATCTGTTCTCTTCTATCTTGAGAAACTGGTGTGGGATTTAGCATCCTCATTTCAAATTTACGAGCCTCTTCTCCGTAGAGAATCGGAGTCTCTTTTATTGGTCTTGCCATATTTATTCCTCCTAGTTTATTATGGGTCATTAATCTCTATTCATTCAACTTGAGTAAGTCATAATACATTAAACGTGTATGAAGTGGGAGACGTCCCATACCAATCCCGACGTATTTAGCTTCAAGTCTTTCGTCTTCTACAAGAAAACTAAAATCGTTTTTTAGATAATAATGTAGGGTTGCTTCATTGCTGTATGCGTCAACGATAATGAAGCGGCAACCTGTTTTGTTATTGAGTCTAAACCAATATTTTATGAAATCCATAACTCCAGAGCCGATGCCTTTTCCTGCAAAATTCTTGTTGGTAGCAAGTCTGCCTATAAGTACTGCAGGAAAACGTCTGAGGCATTTGTCTTCTAGCGATGTGTCGTGTAGGAATATTTGTTTAGACTCTTCGTTTAGTTTGTTTGTCATGCGTATACTGTCATTTGAAACAGTAAATGCAGCTACGATTGTATTTGGATTTTCTTTAAGGCAAAATACATACGTTTTGCCGAGCAAACGCTTGGCGTATTTCACGGCATCATTAGCAAAGAAATCGTTCAAGTCTTTGTTCTCACATTCAAAATAATCGCATGAAGCAAGTTTTTGAGGAGTTATTTCCTCAAACTTGCACATGCTTAATAGTTCGTATCTATTCATATTAAGCCATGTTATTTTCACGCAAAAACTCTTTCATCATTTTGATGAACTTTGGATCCATTTTTGTCTGCCCTGGATGAGCTTCCACCCATTCTGCTTTTTCGATGAATTTTCTTGCTTCCTCGCCGTGAAGCGTAGGAATGACTCTGATTGGTGTTGCCATAATTTTATCTGTTTATGAGTTTATTTTATAATTCTGCTGCAAAGATAAGAATCTTTTCCGAATTATGCAAGGCTTTCGCCATAAATATTTGATTTTTAACACTATGCAAATGAAAATCCCCATCTTCCTCTTGATGAATTGAGAGGAAGATGGGGGATGATATTTCTGATGATTCGATGAATCATTTATTCTTTTATAATCTTACTCCGCATAAACGATCTTGATAGTCTTCACGCGAAGCTGAACACCGCCGCCTGTAGCCTCTGTAAAGAGGTTGGTGTAGGTAGCAGTGTTGCCTGAGAACACGATGGTGGCTGTGGCATTGCCCACGTAGTTGATGCCGTTGTAGCTGTCGCAGGTCATCACAATCTGCTTAATCTTCTTGATGCCCTTGAAGATGAGTTTGTTGTTGGCATATACACGTACGCCCTTGGTGTTGGTGTAGAACTTAGGACCGTTCTCTTGACCATTGGCATCGAAGGTTACAGTGGAACCATCTGAGAACTTCACGGTTTCTACGGCTGCCTGGTTGGCCAAACCTGCTGCGTTGAGATTCAGCTCTACGCTGGCACCTGCGGTTGTAGCTGCCGCATTGCTCAATGTAACGGTGGTGCCATCGATGGTCAAGCCCTCGCCTGTGGCTGGAGTATCTGGCTTGGATGGGGTATCTGGAGTCTCGCCGGATGTTTCTTTCACTGAGAGATTCTTTACTTCCCATGTTCCTGATGAAGCCTCACAGGTGTAGTGGAGGGCTACTACCACGCTCTTCTTGCCCTTGAAGGCTGAGAGGTCGTGCTTGTAGGTTTCCCAGGTTGTCCAATCCACACCTTCCTTCAGTGTGCCCGTGATATCGGTCCACTTGGTTGTTGCAGGGTCGCCAGTGTAATTATCTGTGATGAGAACCTGGTTCTTTACTCCCTCTACGGCTGCACCGTCTCTGGTTACATAGCGGAGCACGTAAGAGAACTCCAGGGTAGCACCCTTGGATTCTGAGAGGTCGATGGCCTTAGAGACGATGTAGCTTTCTGATGGAGTTGTGGTCTTTGAGGCATTGTCGTAACCGGTAGCCTTGGCATAGCCATAAGAGTCGATGACCCATGCTGTACCCTTGATGGTCTTGGCTGTGAAAGAACCGAAGCTCTTGCTGAAGGTTTCGTTGATGTAGCCGTCTCCCGGAGTATCTGGAGTTGAACCGTCCATTGGCTTACCGTTGAGGGTTACAACATAGTTGCCGGTGTCATACTCTTTGGTGCCATTGAAGTTTTTCGCCTTTCCGCAAATCACCACCTCATCGCCTGGCTTGAGAGCATCCTCGCCTGAGAACTTGGTGCGGTTAGGACCAGCGTAGCCATTGAATACATAAAACTGATTGGCAGCTGTGCCATCGTCGGAGATGTAATATTTCAAGCTGCCATAGTTGGGATCATAGCTGCCTTCCTTAACAGATACCACCTTACCCTTGGTGTAAACTTCCTGGTCGGCACTTCCGCCATCCTCGATATACTTAACGATACCAGCCACATTGAATGGGTCGGCAGCAGTACCTGTACCCTTTGGCTCGCCAGCACTTGGAGCTTCAGGCTTGGTAGGCTGTGTATAAGGTTCTGGCACATCCTCGCAGCTGCTGAATGTGAAGGCAGCCATCGCCGCCATCAAAACTGAAAATATATACTTTTTCATATTGTTGTCTTTTTAATTGATGTTACTATATATAATAATGTATAGAAGTGAACTTCGTTATTCTACCTCGATTTTGTTTTTCGTGAATTAATTTATCACGATGTTCTTGACTTCCCATGTTGGAGCCACTGATGTGGAACTGCTATAGAGGAAACCTATGTATATGGTCTTGCCACAATACTTGGTTAAATCTGCAGTAGAGGTAACGAAATCCCAACCGTTCTTGGTAGGATACCCCTTCACATCCAAATCTGTCCATGTCTTTCCGTCTGTAGAAACCTGAACCTTGCATTCCTTGGTCATGTCGGAAGAGAAATTGATGGCCTGGTCGAACGAGAGGGTGGCACTCTTTACGGATGAGAGGTTGATGGCAGGTGACTTGAGTCGTGACTGGAGTTCAACGTTGGCACCGTTTACATAGCCTGAAGCCTTCATGCCGTATGCAGCCGAAGCCCATTTCCAGGCATAGCTTACGCCTTCTGCAAGTTTGATGTTTTCTGTAGTGAATTCACCCAGGCTTTCATCGAAAGCCTCCTTGAAGATGGAGAGCACAGAAGGAGAGAGGTCGTCGGTGTTGCGGATGATGATCTGCCATACATTATTATATCTTGTAAAGATGCCCGTGATGTCGTAGGCTCCGTCTGGCAGGATGGCATTGGCAAAGCGGGCATAGCCCGATGTTCTCACTACCACGGTGTTGCTGCTGATCCATTGGCCGGTAATGGCATCCTTCAGACTCTGGTTGGTGGTCTCATCGTTGGCTGCCCATACGTTTTTGCCGTTGGCGCTGTTGAACTTCACTTTCCTGATGGTCATCAGTTTGCCCGAGCATTCATCCAGGTAGGTGGCATCGGCAGCTTTGCTCAGGTCGAACTCTTCTGCCACTACGTTGCTGGCATCTGCCTCGTCAAGCAGCTTGAAGTGTTTCTGCCAGGTAGGGCGGTCCATCTTTCCTACGGATGTGGCTCCGGTCTTCAGGTTGGTGTAGATGCCGCCTATCTGTGCCTGCTTGCCGTAGCCGCCGATGTAGAGGCCGTTGAGGTCGATGAGAATCTCCTGACCCACTGGCAGATAGCCATAGAGTCCGCCGCCGTTGATATCTACGAGGATAGCACCCGTGGCATCCTGCAGTGCCACCTGCTGGTAGAGGTTTCCGCTGATGTCATTGCCCGTGATGTAACCCTTGATCATCATCGGCTTGTCGATGAGCTTGTATCCGCCACCGGTGATGGTGGTCTTGTAGTCGCTCTTGAGCTGTGCAATGGTAACCACGTTCTTTTCCTTGAGCAGGTTGTTGCCGTAAGGGGCAGCAGGGATGGTCTCTACCATATCCGGGTCAGCATAACTGTCGCCCATGCATGATGCCAGCATCATTCCCGCCATCGCCATCATGGCCATTGCTATGAATTTTATCTTTTTCATTGTCGTGTCGTTTTAGAATCTATTTTATGTCATTCTAGAATCGATGATACATCGTTTTAGAATCGGTAGCCAATCTGGAACATGCCGTTGGTTCCGAATGCGTAATACTTCTTTGGATTCTTTGAGAACTGATAAACGCGAACGTTGTTCACCTCGCCGCCTGTGGTGAGGGTGTAGCCCGAACGTGAGTTCTGCTCATATCCGCCCGTTACCAGCTTCTGGTTGTTCAGCAGGTTGGTAATCATCAGGTTGAAGTTGAGCGAACCCTTCTTCAATCGGATGCTCTTGCCGATGCTCATATCTACCATCCATCCTCCGTGACCCTTCGCCTGTGCCACAGCCTCAGGCAGCCAGCTGTTGCCATCTTCTGTAACCACTGCAGGGAAGATTTCTGGATACTTCACGTGGGCATTCTGGCGGTTCTTGAGCACTTTCTCGTAGCGATAGCTTGGAGAATAGGAGAGGTAGATGCGATCGTAGTAGTTGGCATTGAGATTCACGAACCATCCGTTGGTATGGAGGTCGAGACCGATGCTTCCTACGGTGAGCGGTGTACCGCTCTCGCGCATATCTATCACGTAAGCCTTGTCGGTATATACCTCGGCACTCTTAGAGAGCATGTAGTTGGCAGTAACGTTGTTGATGTTCTTTGCCTCGCTGATGGTGCCCAGGGTCTTGAAGTCGAGCCATGAGGTGAGCTTGAACTTCAAGCCTGCCTCCAGACCGTAGTATTCCTTCTTCAATCCGGTCATGCTCACGTAGGTGAACGAGTTCTCATCGTCGTTGTAGAAGTTCTGCCACTCGGTTACATTCTCCATTCGGCTGTAGTAACCGCTCAGGTTGGCATGCATCCATGCGTTCTGATACTGATAGCTTACCTCTGAGCTGAAGATGCGCTCGTTCTTGAGGTTGGTAACGAAATCGTTGTTGATTTCAGGGGCGATGAAGGCGGTGCTTGCCATAGGCGCACGCCACTCGTAGCCGGCTCCGATGCGGAAGGCGTGACCGCGGCCTGCGTCATAGTTCACGCTCAGCTTGCCACCGCCGTCGAGGAAGTGGGCTGTGCCGCTGTTGCCATAGCTGTTGTCGGCAGCCATACCGTTGCGCATGTATCCCTTGCGCTTCATGCCGGTGTAGCCGATGCGGCCGCTCACCATGGCTTCGAAGCGTGAAATCCGGGTCTTGTAGGTGCTCCAGGCACCTGCCTTCTGCACGTCGATGCGATAGTCGTAGCCGAACTTGTCGCCCTCGTACACCAGTTTGCCGGTGTTGTTAGGTCCGGCGGTGTTCAGGTCGTACTGCACGCGTGGGTCGGAGATGGAGTATTCGCCGATGGCGTAGGAGTTGATGTTGTGGAAGATCTGGCCTCCCAGCATATCCTCCATGGTCTGGTAATGGCGGTTCTGGTTTACGCCGAGCATGAAGCCCGATGCCAGGCTCGACTTGTTGGTGAGCTTGGTGTTGAGGGTTGAGGAGAGCACGAGGTTGAGGTTGTCGTTGTGCTTAGCCTGCAAGTAGTACATGGTCTCCTGTCCGTTCTTGGCAGCCTGCTGGTTGGAGTAGTAGAGGCGGTCCCAGTCTATCTGGCGGTTCTGCTTGCTTGCCTGCCAGTAGTTCACGGCGTTGTTCCAGCTATCCCAGTTGTAAATGTTGTTTCCGTTCTGGAAGTCGCCCCACACGTAGTAGTTGGCGGATGGCATGTTCTTCCAGTAGTCTGGCTGCGGATTCTCGGCGTTGTTGTAGTTGAGCTTGGTGCTCTTGTACATGGAGTATTTTCCGAAGAGTGAAGTGGTGAGCTTCATGCCGTCGTTGATGTCCCAGTCCCATGTGGCGATGGCAGAAGGGGCGAAGTCGTTCACTACTCTCGAGTTACGCTTGTGTCCGTTCTGGTATCCCCAGTATGGGTTGTAATAGTAGTCGTTGGCAAGCCAGTAGGCCTCGTCGGTAGAAGCGCCCTGTGTGCTTCGCTCGGTAGGGTTTCCCCAGGTGGAGAGGCTCAGCGAGTGGCCGTTCATCCATTTCTTCTGCACGCCGAAGAAATAGGAGAGGGCGTTGTAGAAGGTGCCCTCCACGTATCCGCGGTTGGCCCAGCGGTAGGTGAGTCCGGCTGTGATGGCCCATCCCTTGGCGTTGAATCCGCTGGAGTAGGTGTAGAGTCCGCGCAGGGTGTAGTTGCGGTTGGCAGCAGCCACGCTGGCATACTGTCCTTCCTGCATGCTTCCGGCACGGAAATCATAGTTATTGGAACCCGCCATTCCGGTCATGGAATAGCCGTTGGCCTCGAACGGCAGCGCGAAATCCACGTTGCGTGAGAATCGGTTCAATCCTCCGATGTTGGAGAATCTGAACTGTCCGGTCTCCATATCGTTCATCGCTGCACCATTGATATACACATCGTTATATTTCTGGTTGAAGGCACGATAGCGGAATCTCACAGGCGAGAAGAGGTAACCTGCATCCTTGGCATATACGTTGGATGAGGAGTTGAGGATGGTGACATTGGATGACATGTCATCGTCCTCGCCCAACTGTGCTTCAGAGAAGGTGAAAGCATTCTCATCGAGTCCCTGTGCCATGTTCTGCTCAGTGTTTTTTTCGTTCTGAGCCATCGCAAGCGTACAGGAGAAGAGAGCTAACGTTGCTAATTTTAATTTCTTTTGCATAGTCTGTATAAGTTAATAATATATGTACAAGTGCAAAGTAACACAAAATTTTTGAATATCGGAAGATATTTTAGTTAAAATTTTACTAAAAATGAATTTTTCTCCATTTTCGCAGCGTTTTTTGCGATATTTATGTTATCTTTGCGGTTATAAATTGATTAAATACATGTTAAACGAGTGTAAAACAAGTGTAAAACGAGAAAGAATCGAGAAAGAATTATGAAAAGACAAGTATGGTTTTTGGCTGCCCTGCTGATGTTGATTGGCTTGGGCGCTTCAGCTCAGAAGAAAAAGACTGCAGCTGCCGGAGGAAAACAGTTTCAGGTGTATGCTGTGGGATTCTATAATCAGGAGAATCTTTTCGATACTTGCCACGATGCGGGTAAGAACGATTATGAATATCTGCCTGCCAAGGGCTGGAACGGTATGAAATATACGAGTAAGTTGAAGAACATGTCGCGTGCCCTGGCTGATATGGGTACGGATGTGCTCCCTGGCGTGGGCTGCGCCTTCATCGGTCTTGCCGAGGTGGAGAATGCCAACGTGCTGAAGGATCTCACCGCCCAGCCTCCGCTCAAGGCGCGCAACATGCAGTTCTGCCACATCGAGGGTCCTGACAAGCGTGGCATCGACTGTGCCCTGCTCTACAATCCTGCCCTCTTCACGGTGAAGAACGTGAAGCTGGTGCCTTACGTGCAGGAACTGGCAAAGGATTCTGCCTTCAAGACCCGTGGCTTCCTGACGGTGCGTGGCGAGATGGCGGGCGACGATGTGGCTGTGATTGTGTGCCACTGGCCAAGCCGTTTCTCGGGTCCGTTCTATCGTGAGAGCGGTGCGCGCCAGACCAAGGTGGTGAAGGACAGTCTGCTCAGAGAAAACCCGGAGATGAAGGTTTTCGTGATGGGTGATATGAACGATGACCCTACGGATAAGAGTATGCATGAGGTGCTCCGTGCGAAGCCTGAGATTTCGCAGGTGGGCGAGGGCGACATGTATAATCCTTGGTATAATATTCTGGCAAAGGAGGGCAAGGGTACCTTGTTCTACAATGGCAGCTGGAATCTTTTCGACCAGATTGTGATGACTCCTAACCTGCTGAACAAGGATGCGAAGAAGAAGGATTACTCTAGCCTGAAGTTTTGGAAGAACCACGTGTTCCGCAGAGACTATCTCATCCAGCAGGAGGGTCAGTATAAGGGTTCGCCTCTGAGAACCAAGGCTGGTGGCAGATGGCTCAATGGCTACAGCGACCACCTGCCAGTGGTATTGTATCTGGTGAAGGAAAAGCTTTGATTTAGTTGATAGTTAAGAGTTTATAGTTAACAGCTGAATGGTTGAGAATCATCCTTTTGAACCTTGGTTGCCGGGCAATGCCAAGTTGCTGATGCTCGGCACGTTTCCACCTTCGGAGAAGCGATGGTGCATGCCTTGGTATTATCCTAACTTTCAGAATGATATGTGGCGAATCTTCGGCATCATCTACTTCGGTGATAAGCTGCATTTCGTGGATGTGGAGAACAAGACGTATCGCCTGGATGCCATCAAGGAGTTTCTGAAGGAGAAGGGTGTGGCGATATATGATACTGCCCAGCAGGTGATACGTACCAAGAATACGGCATCGGATAAGGACCTGCAGATTGTGCAGCCTTCTGATTTGGATGGCATGCTGAGGCTGCTGCCCGAGTGCAAGGCGGTGCTCACTGCCGGCCAGCTAGCCACCAAGATCTTTTCTGAACATTTCGGGATTAAGGAAAAGCCGGAAATGGGCGGTTTTGTGGAGTTTGAGTTTGAAGACCGCCGGCTTCGCCTCTATCGCATGCCTTCGAGTTCGAGGGCCTATCCGATGGCGGTGGAGAAGAAGGCAGAGTACTATCGAAAGATGTTTGAGGAAATCTTATAGTTAATAAGAAATCTTATAGTAAAAAAATAGAAAGAATGGAAAATCTAGATAAAGTAACTGTGATTGGTATTGCCGGCGGCACTGGCTCTGGTAAGACCACGGTGGTGAAGCGACTGGTAGAGGCTTTGCCACCTGATTTCGTGGCTGTGGTGCCATTGGATTCCTATTATAATGATACCTCGGAGATGACCGAGGAGGAGCGTCATCAGATTAACTTTGATCATCCTGATGCTTTCGACTGGAAGTTGCTGCACAAGCAGTTGGCGGATTTGAGAGCGGGTCGTGCCATTGAGCAGCCTACTTATAGCTACATTAAATGCAATCGTGAAAAGGAAACGGTGCATGTGGAGCCTAAGCCTGTGGTTATCATCGAGGGTATCATGACCCTGGTAGATAAGCGTTTGCGCGATTTGATGGATTTGAAGGTTTTTGTGGATACGGATGCTGATGAGCGCCTGATCCGCAACATCCAGCGTGATACCATTGATCGTGGCAGAACCGTTTCTATGGTGGTAGATCGTTATCTCAAGGTGCTCAAGCCTATGCACGAGCAGTTTATCGAGCCTACCAAGCGCTATGCCGACATCATTATTCCGCAGGGCGGCGAGAACGCCACCGGCATCGGCATCCTCTGTAAATATGTAGAGGGTTTGGTGGATTAATCGACGGATAGAAATAAAAAAGCTTCAATCATCAGATTCTGTTTTCTGATGCTTGAAGCTTTCTTTTTTATTTCTCTTCAATGTATGTGGCATCCTCGTAAACCTTATCGGAAGGAGAATTGGATGTCTTGATATCCTGCATCTTCTTCCATCTTCTACGGTTGTTGGAAACCTTGAAGGTGTTTACGGCTTCTACCACACCATATACCAGCATGGCCCATCCTATGACCAGGAGTGGGGCGGAGGCGATGGAGCTAGGACGGAAGAGGGTGAGGAGACCGAGCAACAGGAGCGCCGTTGGCATCAGCCAATATACGATTCCCACTCTGCCCATCTTGGCAGCAGCAACCAATGTGCCCATCTGGCTGAGTGCTCCCATAATCAGCAATGCCGAGAGAATGAACATCAGCCAGGCAATAAATACGTTTGGCATCAGCGCCAAGACCAATCCCAGAATCAGCGAACCCATTCCCACCAGCGGGAAGTTGGGACGCATGCCCACGATGTGGTTACCCTGGGCATCATATAGATACTGCCCCTTCATCTTCTCGGAATTTCGCTTGGCACTCAGATAACTGAGCAGCGAGAATACGCCCGAGAGAAAGAACAGTACGCCAATGGCTATGGTAATCCATGTAACGGTTTGCTCCCTGTATTGGATGAGCAGTCCGCCCACGATGATAGCGCATACGGCGCGGAATAGTGAACTATGTATTACTTTCATTTCTATTAATGTATTATTATGTTATGTTTGCAATTCGGATAGGAATCCTATTGCAAAAGTACAAAAGAATTTTGATATTTCTTGTTTTTTCTATACCTTTTATATCTTATTTAACGCAATTTATTCCTTATTCTCAATAAATATCAGTAATTTTGTATGCAAAAACAAAATATGACAACTTTGTATCTTGTGCGTCACGGAGAGACCGTGGATAACGCAGCGCAAATTATGCAGGGACAAACACCTGGCAGACTGAATGAAAAGGGTATAGAGCAGGCTGAGGAAGTGGCCCGGAAGATGGCAAACGACCACATCGATGTCTTCGTATCGAGCGACCTTTACCGCAGCATGCAGACCTGTGCCATCATCGCCCGTCCTCATCTGGGAAATGCATTATCCGAAGATGAGATTCTCTCACATATCGTGACGACTCCTCTGATTAGAGAGCGTGACTGGGGAGATTTCACGGGGAAATTCATCCCTTCTCTTCCTAAGGATCCGAAGGATTGGCCCGATAACATCGAGGGTTTGGAAAAGATGAAGTCGAGAGCCCAGAACTTCCTTACCTGGCTCAAGGTGGCGTATCCCGACCAGACGATTCTTGCCGTGGGGCATGGCATCATCAACAAGGCGATTCAGAGTGTTTACTACAAGCGCCCGATGAACCAGATAGAGAAAATGGCGAATGCTGAAGTGAGAGTTCTGATACTTTAAAGTAGAAGAATCCCCACAAAAAACAAAGACTAATCATAAAGTTCAAAGTAACAAAATACATGAATAAAATTGCTCTTATTACCGGCGCAACCAGCGGAATAGGCGAGGCTTGCGCACGTCGCTTTGCACAAGGCGGCTACAATCTGATTCTTACGGGTAGAAATACCGGTAAGTTGGAAATCTTGAAGAAACAGTTGGAGAGTATGGGCATCCAGGTGCTGGCTCTAGCCTTCGATGTACGCAACCGTGATGCAGCCAAGAAGGCGGTGGATTACATCCCGCTGGATTGGCGAAAGATTGATGTGCTCATCAACAATGCCGGATTGGCTCGTGGTCTGGAACCTGAGTATGAGGGAGATTTTGATGATTGGGATCAGATGATTGATACCAATATCAAGGGCTTGCTCACCATGACCCGCCTCATTGTACCGGGGATGGTGAGAAGAAATCATGGTCATGTCATCAACATCGGCAGTGTGGCAGGCGATGCTGCCTATGCGGGTGGCAACGTGTATTGTGCTACCAAGGCGGCTGTGAAGGCCATCACCGATGGTCTGCGCATAGACGTGGCTCACACCAAGGTGCGTGTTACCAACGTGAAGCCGGGATTGGTGGAAACCAACTTCTCTAACGTCCGTTTCCATGGCGATACCCGCCGTGCCGACAATGTGTATCGTGGCATCGAACCATTGAATGGTGATGATGTGGCAGATGTAGCTTTCTATGCTGCCAGTGCCCCTGAGCATGTGCAGATAGCCGAAGTTCTGGTTTTGGCTACGCACCAGGCAAACGGAACCGTGATACACCGTGACTAGTTTATAATACTATATAATAATGTGGCAGAGGCGATTGACATCCGATTCGAACGTATCGCGGTTGATCGCCTTTGCTCTCATGCCCGACTTGTAGTTGTAGATGGTCTGGGTGGAGTAATGCAGCAGGGTGGCTATTTCCTGACTGTCGGTTACGCCCAGTCGCATCAAGGCATAGATGCGGATTTCCGTGGTCAGCGTGTGGGTAGTTGGCACCTCCAGCTGGCTTTCTGGCAGCAGGAGCTTGTTCAACTCCGTAACGAAACCTGGATACAGTTCCATGAATGCCTTGTCGAAACGGTTGTAGAACATCTGTGTCTCTTCCTCTTCCATCTTGTGGGTGTTGAGACTCTTCAGCAGGTCGGCAGCCTGGTTTGCCTTGATTTTTCGGCTTACCAGTTTGCGATAATCAGCGAGCTTACTGATGTATGCAGCGCTGATGTCCATAAAGAGGCGCAAGTATGTTTCGCGCTTGATGTTGGTTTCTATGAGCTGCTGGTTCAGTTCGGTGAGCTGATAGTTCATCTCTGAAAGCTGGTCGTTCATCTCTGAAAGCTGGCCGTTCATCTCTATCTGTTTCTTGTTCTGCTCTTCAATCTCCTGCTTGTTTTTCTTCAGCTTATTCTTCTGCCGGTTGTTCACGAAGGCAAGGATGAGGATGATGATCAGCGCTGCGCTTACGGTGATGAAGCCTATAAGGATGCGGGCACGTGAACGCTCGGCAGCCTGCTGGTTGGCAGTTGCGATGACTGGCAGGATGTGTGAAATCTCTATCATGCGCAGCTGGTTGTTGAAGAACTGGGCATCTTCCATGGTGTGCTGGATGTATTTGGCTGCCAGTTTGCTGTTGTTCTCATCCTTTTTAAAGAGGTAATAGGCCAGTTTCTGCAGTGCTAACGTTTCCTTGAGCTGGCACAAGCCGTCGCTCACGGCTGCCTCCACGAGATATTTCTCGTAAAGGTCGAATTTGCCGGTTAACTTGTAGTATCGGGCAGCACCGTATGCCGACATGGCATGGATGCGTGATTTGACTGGAGACATTTTCATTGCCTTCAGAAAATGTGTGAGCGATTTCCTGCTGGTAGGTTCATCGATATAGATCCTTTCGCCTAGCAGATAATTGTAGTAGACGTTGTTTCTGCTATCTTCGTTGAAATTCTGGAGCAGGAGATCCATGTAATGCCTCTTTTGGGTGCGGAATTCTTCTGCGAAGTCAGAATTCTTGGCGTATGATTCCCAGTAATTATAGATCCAGGCGTATGTGAAGTAATAGTATAACTTCAGTTTGTAGGGCATTGTTTCTGGGTTGAGTGTCTGGAGCAGGACTTCGGCCTTGCCATAGAATCCTCTTACCGAGAGTATAGACGCATGGTTTATCTTGTTGAGGGTGATGTAATATGAATCCTTGCACTTTTCTGCCAGCTCAAGTCCTCTTTTCATATATGCGTATGCCGAGTCGTAGCGGTATGTGCTGTAGGCACGGTATATGCTGTCGAGGAAAAGCAGCCGGGTCTTGCTGTCTGTTGCCTTAATGGCTTGCAGTTTCAGCTGTTTCAGCTCTTTTTCCTTGATGTCTTGATAATGCTGGTCGTTGTCAATCATGTAATCTATACGCTCCAGAAGCTTCTTCTCGTCGGTTTTACCTTGGGTGAGCAGTGGCATCATAAGCATAAGAAGTAAAAAAAACAATTGCTTCATCTTTTTATTAGTATTTTGTTAATGATAAAATTGTCTCCAAATGGGACAAAATAGTCTCTAAAGGGGGACAAAATAGTCTATTTGTCGATTTTGTGGTGCAAAGATACAAATTTCTTTTCAGATAATATCATTTACTTTGATAAAAATAGTTAAGATTTAACCTGTGTTGATTATCAGGTGGTTATGGATGTTTTGCCTTTTTAAAAGTTTACTTAATGCCTACTAGGGTGTACAACTTTGAAAAAAAAATGCCTACCTTTGCACTCGGAATTCAAAAAAGCAGTAATAAGACAATTGGTAAAATACCACTTCAAGTCTTCTTAAAAGTTAGTTAAAGGTATAAAATATTCCTTTTGTTGATTTAGTATGTTGATTTAAATAAGGACAGTATTAGTTTTTTAGGGAAAAGGATTGATTGGATAGGAAGCCTGCTTGATTGAATTGCATTGCTTTCAAAAAGGCAGAAATGCTTTACTATTATGTTTAGGAAAGACCCATTACTTTCTTGTGAAAGAAGGTGATGGGTTTTTTATTTGCTCTAACATTTAATTTTTGTTACTATCTTCTTCTTTATGAAGAGAAAACTTGCGTATCTCAGATTTATTGCGTATCTTTGCCACATATTTATATATAAAAGAGCATTGAAATGGGCAATAAGTCAAATACGGAGAAGGAATACGATAGGCGCACGATACTCGCCACCTACCTGTATGATGTGTCGAAACTGTTGATAAGCCTGCAAATTCTTTGCTGAGAATTCAAACAAAAAAATAAACTATTATGGAATTATTGACTTTTGTTTTTGCAATCTTTGCCGTTGCAGGATGGGGCCTAGCAATTTTCCTTCATACGGAACGAGGGAAAAAATGGGCAAGTGAACTTTAATTTTTATTTTAGTGTAAGAAGAATAATAATAGAAAAATATAATCCAATGAATATTTTAGTAACAGGCGCCAATGGCCAGCTTGGCCATGAAATGCAGATTTGCGCCAAAAACAGCAATCACAAGTTTGTCTTCACCGATGTGGCTGAAGGCTATGAGAAATTGGACATCACTAACCTCGACGCTATTCGCGAAAAGGTGAAGGAAAATGATATCCAGGTTATCGTTAACTGCGCTGCCTATACCAACGTGGATAAGGCGGAGAGCGACTTCGACCTCGCCAACCTGCTCAACAACACGGCAGCAGGCAACTTGGCTCAGGCGATGAAGGAAGTGGATGGAACCCTGATTCATGTGAGCACAGACTATGTGTTCCAGGGCGACAAGAACATCCCTTGCAAGGAAGACTGGGAAACCAATCCGCTCGGCGTATATGGCAAGACCAAGCTCGCCGGAGAAAAGAGCATCGAGGCTACAGGCTGCAAGCACATCATCATCCGCACAGCATGGCTCTACTCGCAGTGGGGTAAGAACTTCGTGAAGACTATGCAGAGCCTCACGGCTAGTCATGACACCCTGAAGGTGGTATTCGACCAGGTGGGTACTCCTACCTATGCCGGCGACCTGGCTGCTGTCATCTCTCACATCATCGAGACCAACCAGCTCGACAAGACTGGCATCTATCATTTCTCTAACGAGGGTGTATGCTCTTGGTTCGACTTTGCCAAGATTATCTGCGAACTCAGCGGCAACACCTGTGATATCCAGCCTTGCTACAGCGAGGAATTCCCAAGCCCAGTGAAGCGTCCTCACTTCTCAGTGCTCGACAAGAGCAAGCTGAAGCAGACCTTCGGATTCAAGGTGCCATACTGGACTGACAGTTTGAAGAAGTGTATCGCCGAATTGGCGGAAGCAAAATAATTATTAATTATAAATTATTAATTGAAATGAAGAATATCATTATCACGGGCGGTGCTGGTTTCATCGGCTCACACGTTGTAAGACTTTTCGTGAACAAATATCCTGAGTATCACATCATCAACCTCGACAAGTTGACTTACGCAGGCAATCTGGCTAACCTCAAGGATATTGAGGACAAGCCTAACTATACTTTCGTTAAGGGCGATATCTGCGATTTCGACCTGATGTTGAAGCTGATGCAGGACTACAAGGTGGATGGCATCATCCATCTCGCTGCCGAGAGTCATGTAGATAGAAGTATCAAGGATCCTTTCACTTTCGCTCATACCAACGTGATGGGTACCCTGTCTCTGCTCCAGGCGGCAAAGATTTACTGGGAGAGTCTTCCAGAGGGTTACGAGGGCAAGCGTTTCTACCACATCTCTACCGATGAGGTGTATGGTGCATTGCAGATGACTCATCCTGAGGGCATTCCTGCTCCTTTCACCACCAAGGCATCCAGCGGTAAGAACCATGAGGCTTACGGCGAGGAGTTCTTCGTAGAGACAACCAAGTACAATCCTCACTCTCCATACTCTGCATCCAAGGCTAGCTCAGACCATTTCGTTCGTGCTTTCCACGATACATACGGTATGCCTACCATCGTGACCAACTGCTCTAACAACTACGGTCCATACCAGTTCCCAGAGAAGTTGATTCCGTTGTTCATCAACAACATCCGTCATCGCAAGCCATTGCCAGTATATGGTAAGGGCGAGAACGTGCGCGACTGGTTGTATGTAGTAGATCATGCCCGTGCCATCGATATGATTTTCCATAAGGGTAAGATTGCCGAGACTTACAATATCGGCGGTTTCAACGAGTGGAAGAACATCGATATCATCAAGGTGGTAATCAAGACCGTTGACCGTCTGCTCGGCAGAAAGGAAGGCGAGGATATGGATCTCATCACTTACGTAACAGACAGAAAGGGTCACGATATGCGTTACGCCATTGACTCTAGAAAGTTGCAGAAGGAATTGGGTTGGGAGCCATCTCTGCAGTTTGAGGAGGGTATCGAGGAGACCGTAAAATGGTATCTCGAGAACCAGGAATGGATGGATAATGTAACCTCTGGTGATTATCAGAAGTATTACGACAACATGTATTCTAACCGATAGTAGTACATCCTATCATATAGAAGCCGGTAAGTAGTACATCCTATCATATAGAAGCCCTGCATTTGTTAGCGCAAATGCAGGGCTTTTTTGCTTTTCATCGATTAAAAACCTATAAATCTATTATAAATTCTTAATATTTTCATATTTGTTTCAAGGAAAACTCAAAAGTAGAAAATATTTTTCTATCTTTGCAGTTTCAAGTTAGATAATGAATATCCTAGAATAGTAACAAGAATATCCTAGAATGATAACAAGAATATTCTAGAAAGAATTAAGGAATAATAAAAGGTGTTGAAATGAAGAAACATAATGTATTCGGCATAGCAGTGGCGGTTGCCGCCTTGTCGTGCCTCCCTATAAAGGGACAGGAAAAGGTGGTTCCATTGAAATATGGAAACATGGACCACTGGGTAGTAAGAAATATCAAGGAATCGGCTATCATCGGCGGTAATCAGAAAACCGTCTATGCCGTGGGACCGAATATGACCCTCAACGGAAATACGCCTTATACCAACAAGGGCGGTTCGCCATGGGGATCATCCAATGTGCTGGCACATGTATCGGGCATCTATAAAACCAACAACTCGGTGTATCGTGACAAGCATGAGGGTGGATATTGTGCCAAACTGGTTACCCATATAGAAAAGGTGAAGGTGCTCGGACTCATCAACATCAAGGTGCTGGCTGCCGGCTCGCTCTTTCTGGGCGATGTGCGCGAACCGATTACCAGTACCAAGGATGGTCCGAAGGCTATCAACTGGGGCATTCCGTTTACGGCACGTCCTAAGGCTGTGAGATTCGACTATAAGACCTACATGCCGAATGTGGCTCATCGCATCAAGCAGACCGGATTCAGCAGTGCATCCACCGTGGCAGGTCGCGACTATGCCATCGCCGTGCTCTATCTGCAAAAGCGCCATGAGGATGCCCAGGGCAACATCACGGCCAAGCGTGTGGGAACGATGGTGGTGAAGTATGGCAAGAGCACCAATGGATGGGTGAAGGATGCCACCTATACCATTCATTATGGTGACATCCGCCACATGGCTGGTTACGATGCAGCCACGATGGGTCTCCGTTCTACCGATTACGCTCGCAACAGCAGGGGAAAGAGTGTGCCTGTGAAGGAAGTGGGATGGGCTAGTGCCCACGAAACCCCGAGCCATCTCATTCTGCAGTTCTCCTCTTCGCATGGCGGAGCCTACATCGGTACGCCGGGCAATACCCTTTGGATTGATAATGTGGCATTGGTGTATTAATCATGTAAATATTGACTTTTAAATATTGACTTTTAAATATTGACTTTATGAAGCATATCCTGACAATACTTGTTGCGATGTTGGCATTGGGCAGCTATGCCTCGGAGCCATTTTCTGCAGATAGTGTCTTTTCTGAAAAGGCTAGCAGCACTATCGTGCAGGCTGATTCCATTCATGAAGTCAAGAAATCGTGGATGACTCGTTTTCTTGATTACTTCAATGATGCCAATAAGAACAAGAAGCATAAGCGTTTTGACTTCAGTGTGATAGGTGGTCCACACTATGCATCAGATACCAAGTTTGGCTTGGGCATGGTGGCGGCGGGTCTCTATCGTACAGATGTGAACGACAGCATTCTTCCTCCTTCTAATGTCTCGCTTTTTGGCGATGTGAGCACGGTGGGGTTCTATATGTTGGGTGTTAGGGGTAACCACCTAGCACCCCAGGGGCGCTATCGCATAGACTATCACCTTTATTTCTATTCATTCCCTTCTGATTTCTGGGGAATGGGCTTTGAGATGGGCGATAACGACGACAACAAGAGCGATATGAAACGATGGCAGGCTCAGGTGGAAGCAAGCTTCCTCATGAGGGTGACTGATAACTTCTATGTAGGACCGATGATGGCTTATGATTATGTAATCGGAAAGCAGATAGAACGTCCGGAATTGTTGCAGGGCATGGATAAGCATACCTGGAATGTGGGAGCGGGTGTATCGCTGGTTTATGATAATCGCGATAATCTGACGAATCCGCATCGGGGCATCTATCTGAATATCAAGCAGATGTTTCGGCCTAAGTTCATGGGCAATGACTATGCCTTCAGCAGTACGAAGTTTCGTTTTGATGCTTATCAGCGATTAGGCAGCAGTACGATTCTTGCTGAGGATTTCGGAGCCAATTTTAATTTCGGAAATCCTTCGTGGGGCATGATGGCGGAACTGGGCGGAACCAGTTCGATGCGTGGCTACTACGAAGGTCGCTATCGTGACAAGCATTCTCTGGAGGCTACGGTGGAGCTGCGCCAGCATGTGTGGAAGCGCAACGGCATTGTGGTTTGGGCAGGAGCCGGCACTGTTTTTCCTAAGTTCTCTGCCCTGAGAAGCCGGCAGATTCTGCCGAATGCCGGTGTGGGCTATCGCTGGGAATTCAAGAAGGATGTGAATGTAAGATTGGATTATGGTTTTGGAAAGTCGGGACAATCCGGTTTCCTCTTCAATATCAACGAAGCATTTTGATGAGGCTTTTTCACGATATGCTCTATATATAATAAGGTGTAGGCTATGAATAATTCGATATGTAAAACTATATGTAATACGATATATAATAAGGTGTCTTCGGGTGCCTTTCTTTATGGGTATGCGGTGGTGGCACTGTTGCTGCCTAATATAGCCCTGTGCTTTACCGAGAGTCTGGCTCCTTGGGCTTGTGGTGCCAACGTGCTGCTGCCTTTGGCACTGTATATGTGGTTCTTTTCCCTTGCCAGATGTCCGGGAAAGATGGTATGGTGGGCGTTCATCTTCATCTTTTTCGCAGCCTTCCAGCTGGTGTTGCTCTATCTCTTCGGTACGGGAGTGATAGCGGTGGATATGTTTCTGAATCTCGTAACCACCAATGCGGGTGAAGCGATGGAACTCCTGGATAATCTGGCTCCTGCCGTGGTGGGTGTCTTCGTCATCTATCTGCCACTGCTGGTTCTGGGCATTATCCATATCAGGAAGAAACATCAGATATCGGCTGCATTTCAGCATCACGTTCGAAAATGGGTGATGGAGGTGGGAGGTATCGGCCTCTTCTGTCTGCTGGCATGCTATGTGGTGGTGGATGATTACCGGATGCGCAATCAGCTCTATCCTGTCAACGTCTGCTACAATCTCTATCTGGCTTTCGAGCGCAATGCGGCATCGGTGAATTACAGGGAGGCAAGCAGGGACTTCAAGTTTGATGCCAGGAGCGAGCATGATGCTGAGGCTCCCGAGGTGTATGTGATGGTGGTGGGTGAGACGGCGAGAGCCCACAACTTCAGTCTCTATGGCTATCCGCGGAATACCAACCCGTTGCTTTCAAAGACACCGGGTATCATCGCCTTTCCTGATGCCATGACGCAGAGTAACACCACCCACAAGAGTGTACCGATGCTCCTTTCGGCAGCATCGGCAGAGGATTTTGAGCGACTCTTCCATGAGAAAGGCATTTTGGCGGCATTTAAGGAAGCCGGATTCCATACCGTGTTTATCAGTAACCAACAGCCCAACCATTCGTTTATCGATTTTCTTGGAGAACAGGCTGATGAACATTATTTCCTGAAGACAGAGGATGCTTCTAAGGGAAATCATTATGATGAGGATTTGCTGAAGAAACTGGATGAGATATTGCCAGAGGCGGATGCTTCATTATCAGGCCATTACCGCTATCGCAAGCTCTTCGTGGTGCTTCATACCTATGGTTCGCACTTCAATTATCAGGAGCGCTATCCTAGGAGTTTCGCTTACTTCAAGCCCGATAGCAGGAGTGAAGCGAAGCCGGAAAACCGACAGGATTTGCTGAATGCCTACGATAATACCATCCGATATACCGATTATATCCTGCATGGTATCGTAGAACGTCTGCAGAAATGGGAGAAGCTTCAGGCTAAGGCTCTAGCTAAGACTCAGGCAAAGACGCTTGGGGCAACCAGCCAGCCTACATCGGCAATGCTCTATACCAGCGACCATGGCGAGAATATCTTTGATGACGACCGTCGCCTCTTCCTGCATGCTGCCCCGAAGGCATCTGATTACGAACTGCATGTGCCTTTCATCATCTGGACCTCAGAAGGTTTCGGAAAGCAATATCCAGGCGCATGGAAGGCTTTGGGAGAAAATCGCACGAAACAGGTGCAGACGAGTCTTTCCGCTTTCCATACCATGCTGGGTATCGGCGGCATCCGAACTCCTTATCGTCTGGATAAATACTCGGTGGCAAGCGGAAAGTATCATCCTACCAGGTTGCTCTATCTGGACGACCATGATGAGGCTATTCTGCAGGAGGATGCTAAGTTTTAGTATTTAAATGACAGGAAAAAGGCTTTCCTGATGTAAAATTCATGAAAAGAGTTTTCGTAAATATCAATTATTTGCGAAAACTCTTTGTCGTGTCTATAATTTGCAGTATCTTTGCACCCGGATTTAGATAATAATAAAAATACAGTTGTTATGGAACCAACTCGAAAAATAGAAAAGGTGGGTATGCGCAACCTCCGCATGGAGGATTACGACCAGCTCGCCAAGTCATTTAAGCGTATTTACGCTGACTCAGATGTATTCTGGACAAAAGAACAGATCAAGAAACTCATTACTATCTTCCCTGAGGGACAGGTGGTTATCATCGTGGATGATAAGATTGTGGGCTGTGCCCTCTCTATCATCGTCAACTATAATATGGTGAAAGGCGACCATACCTACGCTCAGGTTACGGGTAATGAAACCTTCAATACCCACGATCCTCATGGAAATATCCTTTACGGCATCGAGGTGTTTATCCACCCAGACTATCGTGGATTGCGATTGGCGCGCCGTATGTATGAGTATCGCAAGGAACTCTGCGAGAAGCTCAACCTGAAGGCTATCATGTTTGGCGGTCGTATTCCAAACTATCATAAGTATGCCGACAAGATGCGCCCTAAGGAGTATATCGAGCACGTAAGAAACCGCGAAATCTATGACCCGGTTCTTACCTTCCAGCTCTCTAACGATTTCCATGTGCGTCGAGTAATCCGCAACTATCTTCCTAGTGATGAGGAGAGCGAACACTGCGCCACCCTGTTGCAATGGGATAACATCTACTATCAGCCACCTACGGATTCTTATGTAGATAGAAAGCCAACTGTGCGAATCGGTCTGGTACAGTGGCAGATGCGTCCATACGCTTCGGTGGACGACCTCTTTGAGCAGGTGGAGTTCTTCGTGGATTCCGTGAGCGATTACAAGAGCGATTTCATCCTCTTCCCTGAGTATTTCAATGCGCCATTGATGGCGAGATTCAACGATTTGGGTGAGGCACAGAGCATCCGCATGATGGCTCAATATACCGATGAGATTCGTGACCGATTCCGCGAGTTGGCCATCAGTTACAACATCAACATCATCACGGGTAGTATGCCTTATCTCAAGGGTGACTCCCTCTATAACGTGGGCTTCCTGTGCCGTAGAGATGGTAGCGTGGATATGTACGAGAAAATTCACGTAACGCCAGATGAGCAGAAGTGCTGGGGATTGAGCGGCGGTAGCCATATCCAGACTTTCGACACCGATTGCGGTAAGATTGGTATCGTGATCTGCTATGATGTGGAGTTCCCTGAATTGTCAAGATTAATGGCGGAGGATGGCATGCAGATTCTCTTCGTTCCGTTCATGACCGATACGCAGAATGCTTACTCCCGAGTAAGAGTCTGTGCCCAGGCACGTGCCATCGAGAATGAGTGCTATGTAGCCATTGCGGGTAGTGTGGGCAACTTGCCTCGTGTTCACAACATGGATATCCAGTATGCCCAGAGTGCTGTGTTCACCCCTTGCGACTTCGCCTTCCCTAACGACGGCAAGCGTTCGGAGGCAACACCGAATACCGAGATGATTCTCGTTTCGGATGTAGATTTGAACCTTCTGAACGAGCTTCATACCTATGGTGCTGTAAGAAACCTTCGCGATCGCCGCAAGGATCTTTATGACTTGAAGCAGAAGAAGTAGGTTAAGTGAAGAGCACTTTCTTTTAGTGAAGAGTGAAGAACGAAGAGTGAAGAATTCAATTGTATTGATACATAGATATATAGATATATAAAGAATGTATAAGATAGACATCTCGGAGCGCACGCTCCACTTCAAGCAGCCGGCAGGCACGTCTCGTGGCGTATATACCACGAGACACAGTTATTATCTCACCCTTACATCGGATGAATTGCCGGGAGTAGAGGGAGTGGGTGAGTGTGCTACGCTCCCAGATCTCAGTTGCGATGCCAAACCGGAATATGCTGTCACCCTTCGGCAGGTGTGCCAGATGGTGGAGCAGATGGGACGCATTCCATACGATATGATTCGTGCTTACCCTAGCATTACCTTCGGTTTGGAAACAGCCTTCGCTTCGTTCTTCGATGCAGCGAAGAAGTTTTTGGAGATTGTTCCTGCTGAAGGAGCCTCTTCTTCTTCAGAAATGTTGAAGCAGAAAGGGGTTTCTGTTCCAGCCGGAATGGAGAACCTGACAGATCTTTTCGACTCTCCTTTCGGTAGGGGAGAAGAGGGCATCACCATCAACGGATTGGTGTGGATGGGTACTTACGAGGAAATGCTGACACGACTGGAGGAGAAGCTCCAGGCGGGTTTCCATTGCGTGAAACTGAAGATTGGTGCCATCGATTTCTTCAAGGAACTCGACCTCATCAAGCGCATTCGTGATGTCTATACCCAGGAACAGGTGGAGTTGCGAGTGGATGCCAATGGCGGTTTTCTGCCAGAGAATGCCATGAGCCAGTTGGAGGCTTTGGCCAAGTATGATATCCATTCCATCGAGCAGCCTATCAAGCAGCATCAGTGGCCAAAGATGGCTCAGCTCTGTAGGGAAACTCCGCTCCCTATCGCCCTGGATGAGGAGTTGATTGGTGTGAATGTGAGAAGCATGAAAGAGGCTCTGCTCGATACCATTCGTCCACAATATATCATCTTGAAGCCTTCGCTCCATGGTGGTATCTATGGTTGCAACGAATGGATTCAGCTGGCTAGCCAGCGAGGCATCGGCAGTTGGATTACCTCGGCATTGGAGAGCAACATCGGTCTCCATGCCATCGCCCATTATGCTGCCAAGGTATATGGTCCGAATGTCGAGATGCCGCAGGGGTTGGGCACTGGTCAGCTCTTTACTGATAACATCCCGATGCCATTGGAAATTCGTGGAGATAAATTATTTGTTGTAAAATGACTTTAGAAGATTTCTTTTCTGAATGGAATAACGATAGCGACCGGGTGCTGGTGCATACCAGTGGCTCCACGGGAAAGCCCAAGCCGATGATGGTAGAGAAGAAGCGAATGCTCAACTCCGCCCGCATTACTTGTGATTTTCTGGGTTTGAAGCCTGGTGACAGCGCTTTGCTCTGTATGTCGCTTGATTATATCGCAGGTAAGATGGTGGTGGTGCGCAGTATAGAGCGCCATCTCCATCTTATTTCTGTTTCTCTAAGTGGACATCCGCTGAAGGATATCAATTTGAAAGATGCAAATGGAAAAGATGTAAACGGGGAAATTACTTTTGCTGCCATGGTTCCGATGCAGGTATATAACACCCTGCAGGTTCCCGAGGAGCGGGAGCGACTTACTCACGTACGCCATCTGATTATCGGAGGTGGAGCCATCGATGCATCTTTAGAAAAAGAACTCCGTTCGCTTCCTGGCAATATTGCCATCTGGAGCACTTACGGCATGACCGAAACTTTATCTCATATCGCCTTGCGAAGAATCAATGGCGCTGAGGCTAGCGAATGGTATCAGCCTTTCGATAGCGTGAAAATCAGTCAGACCGATGAAGGCTGTCTCGTCATAGATGCTCCTTTGGTTTGTGCCGAAACCCTGGTAACGAATGATATTGTGGAAATAGAATCCTATATATATAATAAGGTGGAAAAACATAATAAGGTGGAAAAATTTCGTTTCCGAATCAAGGGCAGAAAGGATAATGTAATCTGCAGCGGTGGTATCAAGATTCAGATAGAAGAAGTGGAGGCTCTCTTGAAGCCTCATCTTGAAAAGCCTTTCATGATAGCCAAGAAGAAAGATGAGAAGTTTGGAGAAATCGCCGTTCTCCTGACAGAGGATGAGGATCTCAAAAAAGTAGAGGCGACTATCCGCCGCCTCTTATCTGGTAAATCAGATGATTCAAATAAATCATCTGAATCTAAAAGTCATAAATATTGGATTCCAAGGGAATTCCGATATGTAGAGCATCTTCCGCTTACCGAAACCGGAAAGCCGAAGCGATCTATCCTTCTCTGAAGAAATCGAGTGCTTCCTTGATTTCCTCAACGGTAGCCGTCTGGTTGATGCGAATATCTCCGATGCCTCCCATCATGGTGAAGTTGATGATACCATTCTGGTTCTTCTTGTCGTGATGCATCAGCTCAATCATCTCGTCGTAGTCATCGCAGGTGATGTTCAGCGTACCGTGGTTCTCCTTGATGAAGTTCACGGTCTGTCGCATCTTCTCGGTAGGGAATCCCATTTTGATGACACTGAGATAAAGTTCTGGAATCAAACCGAAAGCCACGGCGTAGCCATGGAGGATAGGCTTGCGCTTCAATGCCCAGCTCTCGAAGGCATGACCGAAGGTGTGACCCAGGTTCAGTGCCTTGCGGATGCCCTTCTCATGAGGGTCCTGCTCCACGATGCGCTCCTTCACCTTCACGCTGTCGCCCACCATTCGCTGCAACTGCTTCAGGTCGGGGTTGGCAAGGTCGAAGCTCACCAGTTCTTCCCACATCGCCTCGGTAGAAATCAAACCGTGCTTCAGCATCTCGGCATAGCCCGAACAGATGTTCTCGGCATCCAGAGTCTTCAGGAACTCGGTGTCTAGAATCACGAACTTGGAGTCGTTGAAAACGCCCACTTCGTTCTTCAGTCCGCCGAAGTTGATACCGGTCTTTCCGCCCACCGAAGCATCCACCATGGCAAGCAGGGTGGTAGGGATATTGATGAAGTTGATGCCACGCTTAAAAGTGCTGGCAGCGAAACCGCCCAGGTCGGTCACCATGCCGCCTCCCAGATTAATCATGCAAGAGTGACGTGAAGCACCGCCTTCCTGCAATCCTTTCCACACCATCATGAGGCTCTCGATGTCCTTGTGGCTGTCGGTTGCCGGAATCGTAATCACCTGTGCATCCTTCATGCAGTAGAATTTCTGTAGCAGTGGGAGGCACTCTTCCTTGGTGGTGGTATCAGTAAGAACATACAATTTGTCGTGTTCGCATTCTGCCAAGGCGTTCACCAATTCGCCTTCCAGATGCGTTGATATGATAACTCTCTGATTCATAACATATAAACATTTTAAAGGTCATTATTTATGGGCCGTTTTGTTGCGGCTCATCTTCAATTATGATGCAAAGGTACGTTAAATCATAGACAAAACAAAATAAAAAAGCACTTTTTTAACGATAAAAGTTTAAACCTTGTTATATTTCTTACGTCAAAATAGGCAGATTGGCTAAAAAAGTCGAAGTTCTCAAGAAAGAGCGTAAAGTATAACAAGATTGACAAAAAGGGTAATCAAGATAGTAATAAAATGCATAGAATAAATAATAACATTAAATAAATGATGAAAAAATCAATTCTGACGATGCTCTTGGCTATCTTCGCCATGGCATCCTTTGCTCAGGAACGCTTGATTAGCGGTGCGGTTATCGACCGCGATACCAAGGACCCCGTGGAGCAAGTAACGATTCAGCTGCTTAAGACCGACAGCACTTATGTGTCGGGTGCCATTAGCAACGAGAAGGGACTCTTCCATCTCAATGCACCTGCCAATGGCAAGTATTTACTAAAGATTTCGAGTGTGGGTTACAAACCTACCGTGAAGCGTGTGCAGATAGAAGAGGATAAGAATCTTGCTCTGGGTAAGGTGATTATCAATGCAGATGCCATCATGCTGAAGGGTGCCGTGGTTACTGCCATGGCGCAGAAGGTGAACCTGAAGGAGGATACCTTCGTCTATAACTCGGCTGCTTACCGCACACCGGAAGGTTCGGTGGTTGAGGAGCTGGTGAAGCGCCTGCCGGGTGCTGAGGTTAGCGACGATGGTACCATCAAGATTAATGGTAAGGAAGTGAAGAAGATTCTCGTGGATGGCAAGGAGTTTATGACGGGCGATACCAAGACTGCCCTGAAGAACCTGCCTACCAGCATCATCGACAAGATCAAGGCCTATGATGAGAAGAGTGATCTTTCTAAGGTAACCGGTATTGATGATGGCGAGGAGCAGACTGTGCTCGACTTCGGTGTGAAGAAGGGTATGAACAAGGGTATGATTTCCAATATCGACCTGGGTGTGGGCAACAAGAGCCGCTACAATATGCGTGGCATGGGCGCTTATTTCAATGATAACAACCGATTCATGGTCTTTGCCAATGCCAACAATACCAGCGACCGTGGATTCGGCGGTGGTCCTGGCAGAGGATTCTGGGGCGGTGCCAACGGTTTGAATGCCAGCAAGATGATAGCTGCCAACTATAACTATGAGTTGAAGAACAAGTTCAAGTTCAATACTTCCCTTCGCTGGAACCACAGCGATGGCGATGTATGGAGCAGCCGTTCCAGCGAGAACTTCATGGGCAGCAGCAGCTCTTTTAGCAATAGCCTGAGCCAGAGTTTCTCCCGCAGCAACAGTTGGAATGGTAACATCCGTTTGGAGTGGATGCCTGATACGATGACCAACATCCTCTTCCGTCCTTCCATCTCCTGGAGCACCAGCGATGGATTGAGCGGCAGCCAGTCGGCATCTTACAACAAGGATCCTTACACCATCACCACCAAAGACCCTCTCTCTGAAGAAGGTATCGAAGAGTTGGAGAAGGCTGAGGCTATGGTAAACAGCCAGTTGACCAATGGCATTACTTATTCTGATAACAACAATATCAATGGTATGCTGCAGATCAACCGCAAGTTGGGCAACAAGGGACGCAACATCACCTTGCGTATGGATGCCAAATATACGGATAAGGACAGCAAGAGCATCTCGCTCAACAATGCCAAGCTCTATCTTGTGCAGACAGCGGAGGGTAAGGACTCTACCTATCAGACCAACCGCTATAACCTGACTCCTTCGAAGAATTACAGTTATGCGGGCCAGTTGACCTATAGTGAGCCGCTCTGGAAGGCCACCTTCTTGCAGTTCAGCTATAAGTTTACTTACAGCTACTCCAAGAGCGACCGCAGTACCTACGATTTCAGTAAGTATGCCATGAATGGCAATCATGAATATCGTGGTTGGGATAGCTACTTGAATCCGTTTGCCGGTCAGCTCAATGATTACAGAGATGATGAGTTGAGCCGTTTCTCTGAGTATCGCAACTACAATCACGATATCCAGGTGATGATGCGATTCATCCGTAAGAAGTATAATCTGAACTTCGGTGTGATGGTTCAGCCACAGCAGTCGAAGTATATCCAGGATTATCAGGGCGTGCATGTAGATACCGTTCGCAACGTAACGAATTTCAGTCCAACCCTCGATTTCCGTTATCGCTTCTCAAAGATGAGCAACCTGCGTGTGAACTATCGTGGTACCACATCTCAGCCAAGCATATCTCAGTTGCTTGATATCACAGATAACAGCGACCCGCTGAACATCTCGAAGGGTAACCCTGGCTTGAAGCCATCGTTCACCCAGAACTTCCGATTGTTCTACAACAACTTCGTGCAGAACCATAACAAGGGTGTCATGACCTTCATCAACTTCTCTACCACCAACAATAGCATCAGCAATAAGGTGACCTACGATGAGACGACTGGTGGAAGAATCACCCGTCCGGAGAATATCAATGGTAATTGGAATGTGATGGGAGCCTTCATGTTCAACTGCTCTATCGATAGTGCCGGTGTATGGAACGTGAATACCGACACCAACTTGGGTTACAACAACTATGTGAGCTATCTGAGTCTCGACAAGCAGTCTGATTCCCAGAAGAATACCACCCGAAGTACCACTTGGAGAGAACGCCTCTCTTTCAGCTATCGCAACGACTGGCTGGAACTTTCGCTCGATGGGACATTGAATTATAACCATGCTACAAACAAGTTGCAGCCTAACAGCAACCTTGATACATGGCAGTTCTCTTATGGTCCTAGCATGACGCTTACAGCTCCTTGGGGAACCAGCTTGAACTCAAGCCTCTCTATCAGCAGTCGCCGTGGATATAATGATAGCAGCATGAACACCGATGAGTATGTATGGAATGCGCAGCTCTCTCAGAGTTTCCTGAAGGGCAAGCCATTAACCATCATGCTTCAGTTCTACGATCTTCTGCATCAGCAGAGCACCTTCTCTCGTGCCATTTCTGCTACATCCCGTACGGATACGGAGTATAATGCCATCAACAGCTATGCGATGCTTCATGTGGTATATCGCTTGAATCTCTTCGGAGGCAAGCAGGCTCGCAAGGATGGACCTGATGGACCTGGCGGTCCTGGTGGTCGTCCTAACTTCGGTGGTCGCCCATTCGGTGGTGGTCGTCCATTCGGAAGAATGTTCTAAAAAAAATGAAGTAAGCTTCATTTAAAACGATAGTAAGCCTCTCTTAATGTTTATGCGAGGCTTATTTCAAATAGATATGACGAGAAAAAAAGAAATCCCCGCTCTTCGTTATGAGGAGCGGGGATTATTTTATTTTGGGATTACTAAAAGTTCATTGATTAGAGAGAGAACTTGTAACCTACAGTAATCTGGATTACGTTGTTGTAGTGATCAACGTTATCTGCAATCTTAGTTACACCGATGTTGTAACGAGCATCGAATACAATGCCCTGATACTCGTAAGAGAGACCTACTGGGATAGAGAGATCTACAGTCTTAGCATCTTCTGCATCATCCTTATTTACCAAGAAACCTGGCTGCAAACCTGCCTTGAGAGCAAGACCAGCTACTGGGTAGTAGTTCAAAGTGATAGGCACATTGATATAGCCTGGATTCCACTTATAGTCATTCTTGATAGTTCCGCCTCCGATTGGAGTATCGATTTCAACATCCTTGCCCTTGAAGCCCTGTACAGAGTAGAGAGCACCTACAGCAACACCAAAGTTGCTAGTAGCCTGATACTGCAATTCTGCACCAGCTGCGAAACCAGCCTTCCAGTCGTTATCACCTACAGTTGAAACATTCAAACCAACCTTAGGCTGGAGAGTTGTTGTACCAGCTGCCTGCTGTGCGAAAGCACCTACTGAAGACAGCGCCATAGCTGCCATAACAAATAATTTCTTCATAACTCTTACAAATTATAAATTTAAAACTGTTAATATTCACGTAGCTTTTGAAATAGTATGTTACTATAAAGCTGAAATGAGGTAGTCATTTATCATGCCTTACCAACATCTTTCGGGTGCAAAGATATAGGTTTTTACAATAGAGTCCAAATAAATTAATGATTATTTGCTAAAATCGGACGAAAAGATACGGAATTGTTACCATATAGGATATTTTTAGATTTTTTTTATCCCCGTTTTCTTGCATTGTTTCATAAAAAGTTGTATCTTTGCAAAGTAAAAAAGAAAGGAAAATAAAAATGGATGCTCATGAACTTAATACTTGGCTTATATTAGGAACCCTTTTCTTACTTTGTTTGGTAGGATTAGGAATCGGTATCTATGATACAATGAAGCAAAAGAAAGAAAAAAGCCTTTCGGCTTAAAGGAAAATAATTATGACTACACAAGAAAACTCCCCCTATACTCTTTGAAGTGTAGGGGGAGTTTTATTTTATTCTTCATCCTCGTCCCAGCCTTCTTCGTCAAATCCAAACATGGCTGGATCAACGAAGGCGTCCAGGGCTCGGCGTTCCTTCTTGGTTGGGCGACCAGTGCCTCTTGCTCGATCTACGAATCCGCTGATGCGACTCATCTCCAGCAATTCATATTGCTTAGGATCTGTCACGTTCTTATAGACTCCGAAGAGCATTTTGGCTCCTACACGCTGCTCTATGCAATCGAGCACCTCGAAAGAGTAGGTGATAGGGGCTTTCTTAACGCTCACCACATCGCCTCGCTTGATGATGAAGGAAGGCTTTCTCGTTACGCCTCCCACCATGACGCGGCCATTCTTACAGGCATCGGCAGCAATGCTGCGGGTCTTGTAAATGCGGGCAGCCCAAAGCCACTTGTCTATTCTTGCTGATTCTTTCATGATTTCTAATGCTTATGGAGATTAATCACTAATCATTAATAATTAATCACTATAATTATTTCTTTCCTAGCTTGTTGTATTGGTTCATGGTGATGTCGATACCAGCCAATACGAAGCTCTTGATAATCTCCACACCCAGGTCGATGGCAGGCTGAAGCTGCTTCATGTCTTCCTCAGTGTATTTACCCAGCACCCAGTCTATCTGTCCACCACGTGGATAATCGTTGCCGATACCCATGCGCAGGCGGGCGTAGTTCTGGCCGATAAGCTGCTGGATATGGCCCAGTCCGTTGTGACCGCCGTTGCTGCCGTTTGCCTTCAGGCGGAAAGCACCCAACGGCAGGGCTAGCTCATCACTGATTACCAGGAGTCGGCTCTGGTCAATCTTTTCCTGATTCAGCCAATATCTCACGGCATTACCACTCAGGTTCATGAAGGTGGTAGGCTTCAGCAGGATAATCTTTCTTCCCTTGAGCGTAGTCTCGGCAATGAAGCCATATCGCTTATCCTCAAAATGAATATTGGACGCTTTAGCAAAAGCGTCCAATACCATAA
>USJX01000012.1 GCA_900555035.1 uncultured Prevotella sp. | reverse complement strand
AATGACCACACTGGTCAGACTGGATTCAAAATATGCCCCTTTTTAAAGTGGGCTCTTATTAGGAATCCCCAAAACCAACTGGCTGCCAAAGGTGCCCTTGATGGTAAGCATGCCATAATAGAATAGCAAACTCGGGAATATCTGAGGATTGGTTATCATTCTGGCTGGGAATGTCTCTTCCAGTCGAGTGATAATCTGTCCAGTCTCTGCTATCTTCCGAATAATTCCCTTACGATTACCATCCAGCCTGTCAAGCTGAATCAACTTGCGCATTTTGTTGTAATCCGTCTTTGTATTCGGATCTATCATTTCCTTGGGACCTTGCCCTCGATTTATAAAATTGCGAATGTAATAGAGCACCATATCGCAGTTGAACATCCTACTCTGAGTTTCCAAAGCACCCATGGAAAAACAATAGTTATCATACCAAGGCTTCATTTCTTCAATAATTTCCTCTACGTTGCTATCAGGACGAATCATCCCTTTTTCCTTATAATAGGTGAACATCTCTCGCACATCCTCCGTAGAGAAGCCCAACATCTGGTTGAATTCCTCATTGGTAGAAATATGCCAGCCGATATTGAAACCACTGGTTACATCATCCAATGTAACAGGACTGACACCCGTAATGAATATACGGTCAAACGAGCCTTTAAACTTCTTAAAGATGTCACGATAGAATCCTGCAGCGTGAGTGATAGCCCTATATACATCCTCTCCATGCTCGTTAAGCACGGTATTCGTAAAGTTATCATACTCATCTATAACAAGATAGAGGAGGTACGATTTTGACTTAGCTTCATTGATGATAATGGAAAACTTTCCTGCAGCATCTTCGGTCTCCCGAACCTTCCTGATGGTTTCCTCCTGATAGTATTCATGATAATCACGCACAAAACCATCCATTTCAACTCCCAGATAGAAATTGAATCGCTCTTCCAGTTTTTCAATGTTTCCTCCTACCTGTGAGAAATCAAGATACATCACCTGAAACTTTCCCTGTAAGGAAGTAGGATGCTGACTTATCCATAAGCCACCAAACTTTTCCTGGAATTCATCCTTATGTCTCACATCATAGTAAGCACGAAGCATACTGATGAACAAGCTCTTACCAAAACGGCGAGGGCGGATGAAAAAGAGGTTGCGAGCCTGACTTTCCAATTTTGGCAAATACATGGTCTTATCGACATAGTATAGATTGTCTCTTCTTACTACATCGAAATCCGATACGCCATATGGTACTTCTTTTATCTGATTCTGCTCCATGACACAATTGATTTAAAACACTATTTTTCGGCAAAGTTACAAAAAATAATGATACAAGCAAAGGAATATCCCGCAAAATTAAGCTATATGACTTAATTTTCGGGATATTCTTATAAATCACCTACTTCATTTTCCACCCATCAATGGTTCCCGTCTTCGACGAGAAGTTGCAGCCTATCTGATAAATCTTTCTGCCATCTGCTGCATATTCCCTGGCATAGCCCATATCCTCTATCTGCTTCAGGGCTTCTTCTGCCGAACCATCACGCTTGAATTCGAAGATGTAGATATAGTTCGGAGTCTCTACCACACAATCTACCCTACCTTCGCTTTGCTGCTTTTCGATGAAGACAGTGAAACAGCTGATCATTCTCAATACGAGATAGAAGGTATATTGGAAGTAACGCTCCTTCTCACGTTCGTCATCCTTGCGACGCTGGTTATAAGGAATGCTGGCAAAGAAAGAAGTCATCAGATTCTCCAACTGATGGCAATCTCCCTTCGACATCACATCTACTACCTGAATGACCCAGGCATCCGTTGACTTCGATGGCTTCAGATAACTAGAAGCTACCAACGTCAGAAACCCGCTCCTCACTTCATCATTTGGGAAATCCAGGAGATAGGAATCGGTATCCATATTCCAATCTTTAATGGTGAGATAACCGCTCTGATAAATCATAGGCAATGGTGATTCCACATCTGCCTTGTAATCGATGAAACTACTCGTAGGATAAAACCTGTTCACTATCTCGTTGATGTTCTCATCAAAATGAGACAACAAGCGAACAAGATAGGTTGGCGAACCGGTGCGGAACCAATAATCCGCCAGAATCTTCTTGCTCAAAGCATTTAAGATACTGAAAGGATTATAGATATCAAGCATGTCAGGACTGAAATGATAACCATCAAACTTCCTCTTCAGCTTGTATTTCATTCCTTCCTCTGTGGTTTTATATCTCACGGCCATCGCCTTAATTTGCTCATCAAAGGTAGAATACAATTCATCTTCTGTAATGCCACAAAGTGATGCAGGAATTCCCGGCTTGGACGAGGAGTTTCTACCAATAAAGGAAGGAGGAATAAGTATATCTCAAGGGGAAGTTTACTCGTATTTACGATGAAACACCAGAAGACAGAAGGCTCCAGCCAATGCCATCGGCACACCGATGAGCGCAGGATAATTATATCCCAATCCCATCGCCACAGGGATTCCACCCAAGAAGGCACCAAGGGCATTGCCCAGATTGAATGCTGCCTGGATGCAGCAACCGCCCAGCATCTCGCCTCCCTCGCTGTGCTTCACGATGAGAAACTGCTCTGGCGAACCGATACCGAAAAGGCAGGCACAACTGATGAACATCATCGCTGCCGATACCCAGCCATTGTGCGAGAAGAAGAAGGTGGCAAGCAAGGCTGCAGCAGCCAGAAACTGAAGACAACAGGTAAAGCGACCCGGCTTGAACCTATCTGCCAGCAAGGCACTCAGCTGGTTTCCTACCACCATTCCCAAACCGGCAAGTATCATCAGTACAGAGATTGATGCCGCATGGAATCCGCCATCTATCTGCAAAAGCGGTGAGATATAACTGAACCAGCAGAGAATACCGCCATTGCCCAGGAAGGTGGCGGCGATGATAAGCCACGGAGCCAGATTGCGCATGAATCTGAACTGCGCCTTCATGCCCTTGTTAGGCAAAGCCTCTACTTCAGGAACCCACTTGTAAATCATATAAAGCGTAATGACTCCCAACGCCACCGACATCAGGAAAGGTACTCGCCAGGAGAAGGCATGACTCAGAAAGGTGCCCAGCGGAACACCCATCAGGTTGGCGAAAGGCATACCGGCACACATCATCGCCACCGCCTTGGTTCCCTTGCCTTCCTTCGCCATCTTCACAGCCACGATGGTACCCGTTCCGAAGTAGGCGCCATGAGGAAGCCCCTGAACAAATCGGGCACAGAGCAAAAGCCAGTAGCTTGGGGCAATCGTTGCAATGACGGCACCCAGTGTAACCAGCGAAGTGAGAAACAGGAGAATCTTCTTGGGGCGGTACTTATGCATCAAGATAAGAGAGAAGGCACCGGCGCAAACGCCCAGCGCATAGATGGAGATGAGATGACCAGCCTGAGGGATGGACACGTTCATATCGTGCGCCACATCGGTGAGGATTCCCTCGATAATAAATTCAGCCATGCCTAGGGTGAATGTGCCCAGGGCAAGTGCAAACAATCCTTTTTTCATACGTGCTATCCTAATTCTTTTTATCTTATTATCTTAAAATAATTTGTTTCAGGGGTGCAAAATTACAAAAATATCTCCACAATGAAAGGATAAGAGCGCAAAAAATTTGCTCTTTCAAGAATTATTAGTAATTTTGCACTCAAAAAACAAAAGGAGAGGGGTGATGGCGGATGCCGGAATCCCTCTTTCAACATAACTGATAAAGAAGAAAGCCGATGATAAATATTGCCCAATACTTCCCGATTACCGACCCTACGTTGATTTTCTTCGTAGTGCTCCTCATCATCCTCTTTGCCCCCATCATCATGGGTAAACTCAGAATTCCCCACATCATCGGAATGGTGCTGGCGGGTATCCTCGTGGGCAAATACGGACTGAACATCCTGGAACGAGATGCCTCGTTCGAACTCTTCGGAAAGGTGGGACTTTATTACATCATGTTTCTCGCAGCCCTGGAGATGGACATGGAAGGCATGAAGAAAAACAAGTCGCGGCTCATTATCTATGGTCTGCTCACCTGCTTCATCCCCTTCTTCCTCACCTTCGGCATGAGCATCTGGCTGCTGCATTATTCCTTCAAGGCTTCCTTCCTGCTGAGTTGCATCATGGCTTCCAACACCCTGATAGCCTACCCTATCGTTTCCCGATTCGGATTGCAGCAGAAGCCGAGCGTCACGCTGAGTGTGGGTTCCAGTATGCTTTCGCTGCTGATAGCGCTCATCATGCTGGCGGGTCTCGTCGCCTCGTTCTCCAAGCACGACGGCGTTCTCTTCTGGCTTTTCTTCGCTGCTAAGTTTGCAGCTTACTGCGGAATCATGATTTTCCTGATTCCTAGATTAACGAGATGGTTCCTGCGCCGGTACAGCGATTCCGTGATGCAGTTTATCTTCGTGATGGCGATGCTCTTCATGAGTGCGGCTCTCTCGCAGATGGTGGGCATCGAGGGCGTGTTCGGTGCCTTCTTCGCAGGTCTCATATTAAATAGATATATCCCGCACGTTTCTCCGCTGATGAACCGACTGGAGTTTACGGGCAATGCACTCTTCATCCCTTACTTTCTGATAGGTGTGGGCATGCTCATCAACGTGGGACTGCTCTTCCAGGGCGGTCATATCCTGTGGGTCATCTTCTGCATCGTGTTCTTCGGAACCTTGGGAAAAGCCATTGCAGCCTATGCCGCCTGCTTCGGATTCCGGTTGCCGCTGTCATCGGGTCACATGATGTTCGGTTTGACTTCCGCCCATGCCGCCGGCAGTATCGCCATGGTGATGGTGGGTATGAACATCCTGGTGGGTCCGAACACCTATCTGGTGAACGATGACATGCTGAATGGTGTGGTGATGATGATTCTCTGCACCTGCGTCATCTCTTCGATGCTCACCGACTGGAGTTCCAGAAAGATTATCCTCCGAGACAAGGAGCTTCCAGATGCCGAGGATACCAAGAAGGTTAGCGATGAGAAGATTCTCATACCTGTGAAATATCCGGAATATGCCGATAATCTGATGAGTCTCGCCTTCCTGGTGAGAAACCAGAAACTGAACAGAGGACTGGTCTGCCTGAACGTGGTATATGATGATAAGGACATGCGATACAAGCAGGAACAGGGTCGCCAGCTGCTGGACCATTGCAGTCAGCTTGCCGCAGCCACGGATGTGATGACGCAGACGCAGGTTCGCATTGCTGCCAACATTGCCAACGGCATCAAGCATGCCTTCAACGAGTTCCAGTGTTCAGAAATCATCATCGGCATGCACATGCACCCGGAGATTTCGCCTAAGTTCTGGGGAGAGTTCCACCAGAGTCTCTTCAACGGACTGAGCCGCCAGATTATCATGGCTCGCATCAAGCAGCCGCTCAATACCATCCGCCGAATACAGGTGGCGATACCATCGAGAGCCGAGTTTGAACCGGGCTTCTACCGATGGGTAGAACGACTCACCCGACTTGCCGGCAACCTGGATTGCCGCATCCAATTTCATGGCAGGGAGGAGACGATGGCACTCATCAACGAGTACATCACCAACCGCCATCATGAAGTGAGAGCCGACTACACCCTGATGCACCATTGGAACGAGATGCCGCAGCTTGCCTCACACATGAGCAAGGACCATCTCTTTGTGGTGGTGACAGCCCGAAAGGGAACCGTTTCCCACAAGTCTGCATTGGAGCGATTGCCGGAAGAGCTTACCCGTTTCTTCTCGGGCACCAACCTGATGATTATCTTCCCTGACCAGCACGGAGATTCATCGGGCAATGTACTGACATTTGCCGAGCCTCAGCACCAGGAGGAAATCAGTGCCTACGTGGCATTCAACCAATGGTTCAAAAAGAAATTCAGAAAATAAAGAGAAAATAAAGGATACTAAAAAAAGGTCGCCAAAATGCTGGTGACCTTTTTTAGTATAAACTTCGTACACTTGCCTTAAACAGGAAAGAAACATCAAGGACACTACGGAAACAACTACGGTTACTACGGAAACAACTACGGAAACTCCCTCTGTAACTACGGAAACTCCTGCCGATACTACGGAAACTATTCTAAAAATAATCAGCAAAAATCCAATGGCCACGGCAAAAGAGATTGCAACCGTATGTGGCATAACAGAAGATGGGGTAGCCTATCATATCACAAGCGGATGGACGAACTTGGTATATCATGCCTTAATCATAGAGGACATATTATAGCGGAATTATAGCGAATTCTTCATTGATTATAACGGAAATTCATTTTGAACCCGTCAAAACATGACGAGGTTTATAGCGAAAGCAACTAATTATAGCGAATTGTATCGTTATGTTCGGCACAGACAATCCGATAGTAAATCTCCTTACGTTTGTACGACCTAACTTTGGAGGTAAAGTGATTTTTGTAGGCAATCCTGCGCAGTTGCTTCCAGTTGGTGAATCAATATTTAAAGCATTACGGGCTGAGTATTTTTCACCCAAAACTGGAAAAAATCACAAATAAAATACATTTTCCTCCTGAAGATATCCCTATTTCCAAAGAAAAATATTATCTTTGTACCTGTTTAAAGATTAGCAAGTATGAATATAATTGAATTATATGAAAACTTGAAAGGCAGCTACAAAAGTTACCTGAAAAGTTTTGTTGCCATAAAGGATGAGCGAATCAAGGAAAAAGTCAGCGACTCCATCAAAAATGAAAAGCTGTGGCCAAAGGCTTTGATTCAATTCAATCCAAACTTCAAGAAGGGAATAGGTGTACAGGAACTTATTGCCAAGGGGCTCCCTATCCATAAAGATTTGGAATTTTTCTTCGACAAGCCATTTTACATGCATCAGCAAGAAGCTATAGAGTTAGGCTGTCAAGACAAAGAATTCATCGTGACTTCCGGCACAGGTTCAGGAAAATCACGTACCTTCATGGCTACTATATTCAATTACGTTCTACTTCACGAAGAGGCATGCAAGGATAAGACTATAGCTATTATCGTTTATCCGATGAATGCCCTCATCAACTCACAAGCTGAAGAATTAAGCCGATATAAAGCTGAGTTCGAAGAAAGAACAGGCCGCTCATGTCCTTTCACTTTCGGTAAATACACCGGACAGGAAAACGATGAAGCACGCAGAAAGATGCAACAAACACCTCCTAACATCATATTAACCAACTATATGATGTTGGAATTACTCATGACTCGTGCTGGCAAAGAAGAAGACTTGCGCAAATGTTTCTTGGGAAACCTTCACTTCCTCGTATTCGATGAGTTGCATACTTATCGTGGAATGCAAGGAAGCGATGTTTCGTTCCTGATACGCAGAATCAAATCTTTGGCAACAGGTCAAGTACTTTGCTTCGGTACATCAGCCACAATGGTTGCAGATGACAGTATGACTTATAGTCAGCAAAGAGAAAAAGTTGCCGAAGTTGCATCATGCATATTCGGAAGTTCATACACAAAAGAACAGGTTATAGACGAAACTCTTGCAATAGGACTATCTGACGATGAACCTTCTGATGGTGAATTGCGCATTTGCATCAACAACCCGGTTCCACATTCAGCAGACATACATGATGCAATAAAATATCCTACAGCCATTTGGATAGAACAAAGTATTGCACTTGCTTACAACAGAAAAGAAAAAAAATATTTCAGAGGGAAGCCTATCTCTATAGAGGATATGGCTAAACAACTGAGTATAAAAACTGGAGAAGAAGAAGGAAAGTGCCAGAAGCATATCATAGAAGTGCTTAACTGGTGCAATTTTCTGAACCAACAGAAAGGCGTATCTGTACTTCCGTATAAAGTTCATCAGTTCATTCCCCAAACAGGAAACGTATATCTTACTATAGGCGAACAAGACAACCGCCAAATCACTGTAGAAGAAAAGCTCTATTGTGAGGAGCTGTCACATGGCAACACAAAAGTCATGTACTATCCCGTCGTGTTCAGTCGTCTAAGTGGTCACGAATTCTATGTCGTCAAAATTAATGGCAGTCTGATTATGCCAAGAAACTTTGATGGCTATGCATCAGGTGATGGTGATAGCGATATCAATGATGGCTACATCGTCCTTCCTCATAAAGGAGAAAATATAAATGATTATATCCTTGACGTAAATTCTGAGGAAATTCCATCAGATTGGTACACCACAAACAAAAAGGGAGTACGAAAGCTGAAGAAAACATACGAGTCACGTATTCCACAAAAGGTTTATGTAACTCAATCAGGCGCCTACAGTCCTGCCGAACCACTCGATAACATGGGGTTCATCGAGGCTATTTTCGTACCATCTCCACTCATGTACGACCCAACAGCTCGTGTGGTTTACAAAGGTAAGCAATCAGAATATTCAAAATTGTCAAGAATCGGCGGTGAAGGTAGAAGCACTGCCACAACAGTATTGTCATACGAGGATATTATCCTCATGCAGAAAATGGGTATTGAGCAAAACGACAGAAAGGTATTAACCTTTGTCGATGCTCGCCAGGATGCCGCATTGCAAGCAGGTCATTTCAATGACTTTATCCGCATTGGTAAAATACGCTCTGCCATCTGGAATGCTATCAAAGATTCCGCTGAGCCTATAGACAATACAAGGATTGCCAGAATGGTGCTGGATAATCTTCATCTGGAAGTAAATGATTATTCTATACGACAAGGGCTCCGTGGTGGCCGTGCCAATGATATGAAGAATATCATGGAACGTTATCTCTCCACCATCATCTATGATGACCTTGCCGGAAACTGGACTGTGATTATGCCAAATCTTGAAGATTGCGCATTGCTGACCATCGGCTACAAATATCTTCATGATGAGATTACAGGTGAAAACAATTCAGAACGTCTATATGATATACCTGAACTGGAAGGATTGGATGATGAGCAAAAAGAAGAGTTCATTACTCAAATCCTCGACTACCTTCGCCACAAACTTTGCATCTATAGCAGCGAAAGGACGATTCAAGCCGTAAAAGATACCAGCAAGGCAGTAAGAGAGAATCTGAAAGCCCCATGGACACTTGATGAAAGCGACACTATTGACGAAGCAAACGAGTTGTTTATCACCAATCCTCACAGACGCAATGCATATAATCTGGAAAGTGGAGGCTATAGAAGCAAGCTTGGTTTCTTTATTCGTGACTACATAGAGAAGAATACAGGACGTACCATCAAGAATGAGGAAGAGTACACGTATTATATGACAGGCTTATTCGAAGCTTTGTCAAACTTCATCATACACGAAAACGGAACCTACCAGCTCGATTATGGCAGTATCCTATGGCAAGCTGGCGATAAGAAACATATACGCCGTGACCTGGTACGCTATCGCATCTTAGAGGGAGGCAATTGGCTTGATAAAGAACCCAACCATTACTTCCAGCAATTCTATCAAAACATACCTCTCAAAGATGTATGCCTGGAGGCTAAAGACCATACAGGACAGGTTTCCAAGGAAGATCGCGAAAATAGAGAACAGGAATTCCGCGAAGGAAAGTTCCCGATTCTCTACTGCTCTCCTACGATGGAGTTAGGTATCGATATCAAGGATTTATCTGTTGTAGGTATGCGCAATGTACCACCTACTCCTGCCAATTATACCCAGCGAGCAGGTCGAGCAGGTCGAAGTGGACAAGCTGCACTGGTTTACACCTATTGCCGTCCACGCAACTCACATGAGAATTATTACTTGAACCATCCTGAAAAGATGGTCAAAGGTGAAGTGAAGGCTCCAAGAATGGAATTGGTTAATGAAGAACTGTTCCGCACGCACCTCCACTCTACCATTCTCGCATTGTGCCCTATCAAAGAGCTGTCTGATGGCATTAAGGACTTGGTGGATTATGATGATATCAACAATATCACATTAAAAGATGAGGTTCGTATAGCCCTACAACTCACACCAGAGCGAAAGGAGCAAATCAAGCAGGCATTCAAACAAATCATGAGCGATACGTTCTTGAAAGAACGTATGAAAGATGAACAACCTATTTGGTTTACCGAACATTGGTTAGACAATATTCTTACGAATTATGAGTACGACTTCGACAGAGCTCTTGACCGTTGGCGTTCTCTCTACAAGCAAGCGCAAACTCAGATTGAGGAAGCAAACCTTGTCATCAAGAATCGTATCTATGGTGAGAACTCTAAAGAGAAGCGTGATGCACATATGAAACAACAGCGTGGAGAAAACCTTCGTGACTTATTACTTGGAGGGAAACAACTCAAGAACAAGGAAGAAAGTGAGTTCTATCCTTACCGCTATCTCGCAAGTGAGGGCTTCTTACCAGGTTATAACTTCACCAAGTTGCCACAGCGAGCATTGCTGCAATACAAGTCTGATAAGGTGGAATACCTTAGTCGTCCAAAGCGTCTTGCTCTGAGCGAGTTCGGACCACAGAACATTATATATAATAATGGTGGTAAATTCCGTATCACCCGAATGCAGATGTTATCGGAAGTTCTTCCTCATAAGTTCTTCTACAATCCTAAGACAGGTGTTGTATATAAGGACGAGGAGAATGCCGAACATCATACAGACATCATTACAGGAGAATCTCTTGACAACAATGTCGAATTGATAAAAGGTATGTGTATCGAGGCACAAGATATGGTTGCTACAGAAACCGAGAAGATAACATGCCAAGAGGAGGAGCGTTCCCGTAAGTACTATCAGACCAAGACATTCTTCTCAAGTGACGATCCACGTTCCATAAGCGAGTGTGAGCTACTCTCCCCGCATGGTGAGCATTTGGCAAACATCCGTTATATTCCGTCTTGTCGTCTGACATACATCTTGGAATCTCGCAACGACAACAATGCCAATGGCTTTGCGTTCGACACAAAGACTGGCGACTGGATAAGCAATGAACGCCTTGCACGTATACAAGAAGAAGCAGATAAAAATCCAGAAGAGGCTGATCGCATTAAGTTTGTCAAGCTCTTTACGGAGACAACAGCCAACGCTATATACATACAACCCCTAAAAGCTCTGCTATTAGACAAGAAGGAAGCAGTTCGCACCTTCCTTTATGCTTTCAAACAGGCTATCGAAGATGTGTTCCAAATAGAAGGCAGCGAAATGGGTGCTGAGGTCATGGGAGAAGGTACTACGCCTAATATTCTCATCTACGAGAATGCAGAAGGCTCTCTCGGTGTATTAAGTCGTCTCGTCCATGAGCCTGATGCTTATCGGGAAGTTGTGCAAAGAGCATACGATATTTGTTACAACAAGCCTGAGTTGACGCAAGACGAGCTCAACGAATTGACTCCTGCCGATTACTCCAATCTGCTCAACTACTATAATCAGCCCTATCATCAGCAGATAGACATCCGTCTGATATACAGAACGCTCAAGTTGATGCAAGAGGCAAAAGTCGAACTTCATAGAGCAGGACAAACGCTCAGCTACGATGAGCAATATGCAGCATTAGAGGCGGCAAGAGACCACAACAGCTCTACGGAATATGAGTTTCTGAAATATCTGCACGACCATCACTTGCGCTTGCCAGACAAGGCACAGCCGATGTTCCCGGAAGAATATTACGTACAGCCCGACTTCATGTATGGCGAGCGTATCGTAGTATTCTGCGACGGCACCCCACACGATCGTCCTGAAATACAAGAGGATGACAGAGAGAAACGGGAAGTACTCGAAGATGCAGGTTTCGTTGTCCTAGCTTGGCATTATGCTACGCCACTGGTAGACTTCATCAATCAATATTCAGATATATTCACCCCAGTAAAATAAATGATATGGATTACAAGACTGGTACATTGATAGAATTTAGGAATCGTCCTTGGGTTGTTCAGCAATCAGGAGAGGACGAGCTTATGATAATAAAGCCATTAGGAGGTACAGATGCCGAAACCATCGGTCTCTACCTTCCTCTCTATGGGGATGAACTACAGATTCATTCCTACAATTTTCGTCGTCCTACAGCTGATGACATCGGAAAAAACAGTTATAAGGCATCTGCAAAGGTGCTTTATAACGCTTGCCGTTTATCGTTCAGAGATATAGCGGGTCCATTCCAGTGTCTTGGAAGACTATCTTTCGAGCCACGTCCATATCAGATGGTTCCGCTGATTCTTGCACTCAAACAAGAAAAGATCAGACTGCTCATCTCTGATGACGTTGGTATTGGAAAGACCCTGGAATCATTATTGATTGCCAAAGAATTACTCGACCGCCACGAAATTAACCGTTTCGCAGTAGTATGCTTGCCACACCTTTGCGAGCAGTGGCAAAATGAAATCAAGGACAAGTTTGGCTTGGATGCAGAGATTATCCGTTCTTCTACCATCAGCCGTTTGGAGAAGAAACTGCGTCCAGACCAGAATGTGTTCCGTGACATCCCCTACCAGGTTATTTCCATTGATTATGTGAAACAAGGCAATAAGCGAAATATCTTCCTCGACCATTGCCCGGATTTCGTGATTGTTGATGAAGCCCATACTTGCGCCAAGCCAACAGGTGCCAACAAATATCAGCAACAACGCTATCGCTTGTTAAGCGACCTTGCCAATAAGCCTGAGCAGCAACTGGTCTTGCTGACAGCTACCCCTCATAGTGGTCAAAGCGAAGAGTTTCAGTCCCTTATCGGATTATTGAATCCTAAGTTCGAGAGCTACCAGCTTCAAACCGCCACAGAGCGCGAGGAACTGTCCCATTACTTCGTACAACGTCGCCGTGCCGACATCAAGCAGTATCTAGGCAATGAAATCGTCTTCCCTGAGCGTGTTCGAATCGACAAGGATGAATACTCCTTCACTCCAGATTATCGCAATTTGTTGGGGCATCTGATAGAATATGTAAAACATGGCATCCAGAAGGTATCGGGAGCAGACAAACGCAAGCAGCGCTATATATACTGGGATCTTCTGGCCTTGATGCGTGGAGTAATGTCAAGCCCAGATGCTGGTATCAGTATGTTGCAAAACAAGATAGACAAAAGGGAAGATTCATCATCAGCAAATACAGAAGACGATTCCGAGCAGGTATATATATTCAATGATCCTCTGAAGGATTTGTTGAATGCCGACGATGTCGTTCCTGAAGCATTAGAAACAACCAGTGCTACAGATAAGAAAGAGTTCCACAGCTTCATCAAGCAGTTGGAACACATCAAGGAAACGGATGGTGATGAAAAGGTGAAACAGGCTCTTGACATTGTGAAGTTCTCTCTTGACAGTGGCATGAACCCTATCGTATTCTGCCAGTATATCCAAACAGCAGAGTATGTTGGCAAATATATCACAGACCAGTTCGCCAGCAACAAGAAGTTCAAGAAGGTGGTTGTGGGTGTGGTTACCAGCCGTTTGGCTGATGAGGAGCGCAAAATGAAGATTGACGCCTTGGCACAGGAAGACCGCCACGTATTGGTTTGTACCGACTGCCTCTCAGAAGGTGTCAACTTGCAGCAAGGCTTTGAGGCTGTTATTCATTACGATCTTCCTTGGAACCCAAACCGCATGGAACAACGTAATGGCCGTATCGACCGCTTCGGACAAACTGCCGATGCAGTCCTTATATCCACGCTTCATGCCAAGAACAACCCGGTGGACGATATCGTGCTCAATGTTTTATACAAAAAGCAGGAAGAGATACGCAAGAAACTGGGTGTCTATCTGCCTATCGCAGACAATGATGCTTCATTGATGGAAAACATCATGCAGCGAATTTTCGATGCCAAGGTTCCTACAAGAACCGACTATATGGAGCAGTCCCTGTTCGATAACGACCCGGAATGGAACAAGCAACAGGAAGAGGAACTTGAGATTCAACTCAAAAAGATGGAAGAGAACGAGAAGATTTCTCACACCTACTTTGCTCATAACAATAAGCAGATGGATCCAACCCGACTGACTGCATCCTTGGAAGAAGCCAAGTCGGTAATTGGAGGTGTAGAAGATACCCGTGACTTTGTGATTGAGCAACTATTGCATGTCGGTGTAAACGTTCATACAGACGATATACCTTTGTGTTACAGTTTCCAACTTCTGGAGTTACCAGCAAATCTGCGCCACTACTTCGCCGACAAGGCAACATCCAAAGGGCTTGTGCGCATATCTTTTGCTTCCCCAACTCCCAAGCATTATATGTATATAGGACGCAATCATACATTCGTAGAGGATTTGAGCCGTGCCGTTGTCAACGATTCCGTCAATGGTGGCGAATTGGGAGCATGCCGGGCTTTGGTAATGGCAACAACAGAAGTGAAGAAACGAACCACCATTCTATTGATGCGTGTTCGTAGTGTTATCCGTGACAAAAAGATAGAGAACCGAGAACTGGTGGGTGAAGAAATGATATTTGTGGGCTATCGTGGAAAGATAGAAAACCACGATTTCCTTACACAGGAAGAAGCCAAACAGCTTTTCCTGCACTCAATGGCATCTGGCGATATGGACTTGCCTACACAGAAGACTCTTCTTACAAATGCCATCCGTTGGATTAACAATGAGACAGAACTTCGTCAACACACAGATGAGATAGCCCTGGAAAGAGCTTCACATCTGGTAGAAGCTTTCGCCAAGTATCGCACCTACCTGAAGGCATCAGAGTACCAAGTGGTAGAACCTGTATTGCCAATGGATGTGATTGCTGCTTATCTGTTTGTGCCACAAATAAATATCTAATTCATTATGGACTATACAAGTATTCATATATATGGTCATCTTCTCTCTGATGACATCTTACATCATATAGAGCGTGAGAACACGCTCAACGGCAACCGTGACCAGGATTTCGGAATGGATATTTCCGTATCTTCGGCCATAGACTACGTATGGAGCAGCCTGCGCAATGATTGGAACTTCTACAAGGAACGTGCCAGCAACGAGCGATTGGTCAACAAGGATCCATACGGCACCCGTCGTGCCCGTGATCTGATGGAGCGACTGTTCCAAAGCTTAGGCTATTCGCTCGACCGCCAGGCTACCAATATAGAAGTGGCTGGCACCAACTACGACATTAGCTATACCTGCCACGACTTGGGTAAAATGCCATTCATTATCATAGGTGAAGGTATCAGTGCCGATGAAAGCATTGATACCCTGGACAAATGTTCCCTCGACTATCGTGCCAAAGGCGGTATGCGCAAGAAGTCGGCTCATGCCACTATGCTCGAATATCTCAACGCCACAGAGAATGTATATGGCATCATCAGCAACGGACAAATCCTGCGAATCATCCGCAACTCCGGACAGCTGGTGAAGCTCACCTATATAGAGTTTGACCTCCGCCGTATGCTGGAGGAAGACAAATACACCGAGTTCTGCCTGATGTTCCGTCTGCTTCACGCTTCCCGTTTCCGCACAAGTGGTGACGAGCCATGCGTGATGGAACGCTGGTTTAACATGAGCATCGAGTCGGGCAACCGCATTCGCAATGGTTTGTCTCGTGCCGTGCAAACCACGATGGAAACCATCGGAAATGCCGTATTGACATCAGAAGGTGAAGGTAATGACGCATTGCGCGAAGCCTTCGCCAATGGAACGATGGATGCAACCCAACTCAACAAGGAACTCATTCACTTCATCTACCGTCTCCTCTTCCTGTTTATCATAGAGGATAGAGGATTGGTTTATCAGATTCCCGATTCACCTGATGCTCCAGATTACAAGCAGTTATGCCAGTGGCAGGACATCTACAAGAAGTTCTATGCAACAAGCCGTCTGCGCCATCTCTCGGAATTGGCGTACCTGAAACAACGCCAGTATTCCGACCTATGGCAGGGATTGATGGATACTTTCCATCTCTTCGAGCCAGATACTTTTGGCGAGAAACTGGGCATCAAGCCATTGGGTGGTGTACTCTTTGGCACAGAAACCCTGCATTGGCTGAAGCAATGCCAGGTAAGCAACAAGGATTTGCTCGCTGCATTCTCTGCTCTCAACGAGTTTGAAGACGAACGTCAGCAAAAAGTTAAGATCAACTATTCCTCTCTCGACGTAGAGGAGTTTGGTTCTGTATATGAAGGCATTCTCGAAATGCGCCCATTCGTACAGCCGGGTGTTGCCGCTTCCGACTGGCAGTTTGGCTTCGTTGGCGGTTTAGACCGTCAAAGCACTTCTTCTTATTATACACGTCCAGACTTGGTACAGAATCTTATCAAGACTACACTTGAACCAGTCATCAAGGAAAAGATTGCTACACAGACTACCACAGAAGAGAAGGTAAAGGCATTACTCAATATGAAGGTTTGTGATGCAGCAAGTGGCTCCGGACATATTGTATTGGCGATGGCTCGCACCATTGCCTGGTATATCTGTACCCTCCGCACAGGTGAGGACAACCCGGCTTCGCTAGATTATCGTCAGGCACTTCGTGAGGTTATCTCCCGCTGTGTTTATGCCGTAGATTACAACCCCGATGCCGTAGAACTTTGCAAAGTAGTATTGTGGATTGAAGGTTATTGCGCAGGCAAGCCACTTTCATTCCTCGATCATCATATCCGTTGCGGTAATTCCGTATTGGGAGTTTCCGACTTGCAGATGCTGATAGATGGTGTACCAGACAAGGCTTTGACCGCAGAGGACAAAGATACATTGAAGGCTTTGAAGAAGATGAATCAGGAAGCCGTAAAAGCAGTAAACGGAACTTTAGATAATGAGCCTACATTAGGTTTGGAGGATTCCTTTGGTGTTGAGAATATGTCTGCTGCCCAGATTGGCTTAGCTGATAAGATTCGCTTTATCAACCACTTACCGGAAGATACTTTAGAGGAAGAAATCATCAAGCAGGAACGATGGAAAGAGCTGATGGAGTCTGCACGAGTAGATTGTCTGCGCCGTGCATGCGACATCTATACCAGTGCATTTTACTATACTGTTCTAAGAGACGAACTTTATAAAGATAATGGGGGCAGCAATAAAGAACTGATTCTGGAGGCGGAGGTTCCATATACCAAGACCGTGATGCGTGCGCTTCAGGAAATTAGTGCAATGGAATGCCTTGAAAAAGGCAAGCCACTGCCTACTTTCTATCGCCAGCTCTCTGCCGACTTCAAGACAGAAGTAAAGCGTATGGCTGATGAGCAGCGTTTCTTCCATTGGTGCGTGGAGTTCCCTGAGGTATTTGCAGCCAATAAGGGATTTGACGTCATGTGCGGTAACCCACCTTGGGATAAGATTAAGGTGGAAGACAAGAAATGGTTTGAAAGTCATAATCGTGCCGACATTGTAAATGCTGGCACTGCAAGTCAACGCAAAGAAGCGATAGAAGCCTTACAGACTTCAGACCCAACATTATATAAGGAATATGCCAAGGCCCTTGCTGATGCAGAAGCCCTTAGCCGCTTCGTTCGCTTAGCAGGAAGATTTGATTTGACTGCAACTGGAGACATAGACCTATACCCTATGTTTGCAGAGTTATGCCTCTCTTTCTCAAAAGAGGCTTGGGGACTTGTATTGCCTACTGGTATTGCTGTAAATGATAGCAACAAAGCTTTTTTTGCAAAGTTAATTAATGAAAATCGTTTAACAACATTATTTGATTTCGAAAACAGAGAAAAATTGTTTGATATCCATCCAGAATATAAATTCTGCATTTTGGTTGCACAACAACAACAAACTAATCCAAGGTCTGTCAATGCTGGCTTTTGGTTACGCCGCCTTGATCACCTGCTTGACCCTCGCCGCATATATACTTTGCAGACGAGCGACTTTGCACGTCTTAATCCAAACACAAAGACTTGCCCAGTATTCCGTACAAGCCGTGACGCAAAGCTGAATGCTAAGATTTACCGAAACTCCACTATTTTATATAATGAAGTTACGGGAGAAAATCCTTGGAATGTAAAATTCGCAAGAATGCTTGATATGTCTAACGATTCCTATCTTTTCCGAACTTATACACAACTGACAGAACTTGGTGCAAGCTTGGATGGCGACACATTCACAACTGTAGATGATGAAACATACGTTCCACTTTATGAAGGTAAGATGTTTACTTTATTCAATCATCATTACGCATATTGGCCAACAAGTGGAAACCGTCCCTTTGCATTAGACGAGACCTCCTTAGATGAACTCAGTAATCCAAATTCAACCATTACCCCATGGTATTGGGTTCCTATACAAGAAGTTTATAAAAGGCTCTATAAGACAAACAATGAAAATGAAATAAAATGGAAATATAGTACATTACTCGCTTTTCGCGATATAACAACAGCAACAACGGAACGAACATTCGTTGTTGCCCGTATTCCCAACGCCAAAGGCGTTGGGCATACAGCCACGCTCCTCTACGCGGAGCGTGGCTGTATGCCCAACTGCGTTCTACAAAGTATGCTATCCTCGCTCGTCTTCGACTATGCAACAAGGCAAAAATGTGGTCGCCTTCATATGAGCGCATATATTGTTAAACAGCTTCCTGTTCTCACCCTCGACCAAATCCCATCTGCCATGCAATGGCAGATCGTGAAACGAGTAGCCGAGCTATGCTATTTCAATCACGATATGGATGGTTGGGCATCAGAATTATGGGATGAAATGAACGAAGAGCAGCGTTCTGAGCTGCCACAGTTGGGGGCACAGCAGCCTTGGATTTACAATCCTGAGCGCAGAGCCATCCTTCAAGCCGAGCTTGATGCCATCTTTGCCCATCTCTATGGCCTCAACACTGAAGATCTCCGTTATATCTTAGACCCAGAAGATGTCTGTGGTAAAGGCTGCATCAACGAGACCTTCCGTGTGCTGAAAGACAACGAGATACGCCAGTACGGAGAATACCGCACCAAGCGCCTCGTTCTCGAAGCTTGGAATAAATTTGGATACAATAATTAAAAAATACAAGAAAGGATTTATATGATATTATATCATTATACAACGATGGATACATTCATCTCCATGATGGAACATTCTTTGTTTCATCAAAATGACAATTTAGAGCCTACCCACTTAATTATGTGGGCAGGTCATTCTTCATATCAAAATGATCCAACAGAATGTAAATTGTATTTTGAGGGGCTTAGAAAAGCTGTCGAAAACTACAGTCTGCACAACCAATGTAACTTAATGAAAGAATACGATAAATTAATAAATGAACCCGAAAAAGGTTTGAGTTTGTATTTTATCTCCTTTTCGGAACAAGAAGATGATTTAACCATGTGGCGCGGCTATGGTCAAAATGGAGATGGCATAAGTTTAGGCTTCGACTTTGACAAATTGCCGGGTGCTCCTCTCATGCGTTTAAGAGATAGAAATAATCCTGAAAATAACAATTATCAACTAGATACTCGTCTTATATACAACAAGGACTATCCCATAAAATGTGTATATACAGAACCAAATGACATAAAAATAGAAGAGGATACATGTCGTAGGACAATACAAAATCTTCAAGATAAAGATAAAGACAAAGACAAAGAATTGAGAGATGTTATTCAGCACTTAATAGACTGCCAAGAAGCTCCCAAATATAAACACTTCAAATATGAAGCTGAAAAAGAACATCGCATAGTAAAGATCGGAGAAATGCCCAAATTTCGCAAAGGAAAAGACGGTTTTCCAACACCATACATTGAAGTAGGAATACCAATAAGTTGCCTACAACAAATTATCATAGGTCCTTGCCAAGCTTCCGACAACAATGTAAAAAGAGTCAAAGCTCTCTTGTGTTCTAAGTTATTGGATATTCCTATTAAAAAGTCAATTATTCCGTACAGAAACAAAATATAATAAAAAATGAATACAGAGCAACAAAAGATAGAATACAAGAGTCTGCAAAAGATTCGAACTGGAGAGAAAGGATTCAAAGAACTCTCCACCACTTGTGTAGCTTTAGCCAATGCACAAGGAGGACAAATTATGATTGGCGTAGAAGACAAGACAAAGAAGCCTGCTCCCAATCAGGTTATACCACAAGAAGAGGCAAATAGTGCCGTTACAAGATTGCGTGGACTCTGTTTCAACGTAGGTCTTGCTGTAGGCGACGTATGTGAAGACGAAACTGGCAGCCAGTACTTTGCCATCACTGTATTCCCTTCACTCCATTCATATGCCACCACTTCTGATGGCAAAATGTACATCCGTGTCGCAGACAAATACGAACCTGTACGTAGTGAGGATATCCAACGTATAGGAGAAGAGAAAGGAGCTTTTCAATGGGAACTTGTACCAACACTGTTTGAATTGGAAGATGAGAATAAGACGAATCTCTCTAAATTCGCTAATGATATACGCCAATCTGATAGAGTAAAGCTGCATATCAAGCAGCTCGACGATATGGAAATTGGCGAGCAGTATCACCTTCTTGACGGCAACAAGATGACTAATCTTGGTGTCTTATGGATTGGTACAGCCAAACAGCGTAGCCGTATTTGCTATCCTATCACTGTGCAATATATCGTATATGATGACTTGGAGAACAAGACCAACAAATTGGAATGGCGTGACAACACACGTAATCCGAAAGAACTTTTGGAAGATATTATGGATAAGGCTGTAGAGTTGACCTATAGCTATGAGATGCCTAATGGACTCTTCCGTAAGACTGTACGCTATTATAACGAGAACTTAATCAGAGAGTTGCTTGTTAACAGTTTGGCTCATAGCTCAAGAACCATCTCTAACGACATCACAATCAAGGTATATCCAGGTTATATCAGCATCTCCAATCCTGGTGGTCTCCCTTTGGGTGTAACCAAAGACAACATCCTTCATACCAAGCACAGACGTAATCCGAATATGATTGAGATACTGACTGCACTTGGATTGATGGAAGGCGAGGGCTCTGGCTATGACTTGATTTATGAGTTGGATGCAGTTGAAGCAAAGAAGCAACCAGAGATAGAATCAACTTTCAATACTGTCACTGTATATCAAAGTGCAGAGATTACTGATAAAGAAGTTGTTCGCCTGATGGATTATGTTGACCATAATTATCAGCTTTCCCAAAAGAACAAGATTGCTTTCGGCATCATAGCCAGAGAGAAACGCATTGCGACAACAGACTTGTCTAAGACTCTTCAACTCACTGCGGAAGAACGACTTAGAAGCTATGTGGACAATTTGGATAAGAATCACTTAATAACAAAAAGTGGTGCGACAAAAGGGGCATACTATCAAGTCAATCCTGCACTATTAACGAATGCAAAATCCAATGTTGTCACAACGCTAAGAACTATAGAACCATATGTTCTGAAAGCCCTTATCAAAGAGGACTTACACAGACATCCTATGAGCAAAATTTCTGAAATAGCAAGTAGAATACCTGATGTTGACATCAAAGAAGTTCGCAAGATAGTTTATTCTATGGTCGGAACCGAAATAGCGAAGAAAGGCGCTCGCGTAGATTGCAGATACTATTTAATTTGATGGCTAATAAAAAAATAACCGAAAAATAAATTTTTGTTAATCGATTCACATTAATTTGATTATCAGATAGATGCATTTTTCTTATCATTTTATTTTTAGCTAAAACACAGAAAATAAAATGATAAGAAAAAGGCATAACCGATTTGCGTCAAATGGTTCTACAGTATCTCAGCAATGCAGGCTATGAAGGTGCCAAGCGAGATAGTATATACGAATATCTCAAATTTCGACGAAAAACAATGTATTTCCGTCGAAACTTAAGCCAATCCGTCGAAACTATATCAGTTACGTTGAATTTCGACGGATATAGCTAATCTAAATATACTAAAAAAAGGTCGCCAGCATTTTGGCGACCTTTTTTAGTATCTATTTCGTATTCAAAACCAGTTTCTTGGCTTTCATCTTTTCGCCAGCTACCGAAAGTTCTATCTTTCCTGGCTTATCGCCGGCTCTCAATATCACGAGGGCGGAACCCTGGAAGAGATTGCGCTGAATGGTCTTCTCCAACTGGGTCTTTCCGATATGAAGTTCATCAGATGCGATGTTTCCATTATCCACCGCCACGATATTCGCATCGCCCTTCACCTGGAAGGTCAACTTATCGAATGCCTTGGCATCCTTCACATTCAGTACTCTTCTGCCCTTCTTATCTACTGCATAGATGCGAACGTGCATCAGATCCTTACCGTCAGCATGCCAGGTCTCAACATCCGGAACCAGCTTCAGAGCCACAGCCTCGCCCGTGGTCTCTATCTGATGGCGAGCCACCACCTTGCCGCTCTTCTTAGCCACAGCCACCAGAGTGCCTGGAGCATAGGCGATGTTGTCCCACTTGATGCGGGCACGGAGCTTAGGATCGTTGCTGTTCTTCTTCACACCCAGACTCTTGCCGTTCAGGAAGAGTTCCACCTCGTCGCCATTGGTATAGGTATAGAGCGAAACCTTCTCGCCTGCCTCACGGTTCCAGTTTTCTGAAAGCTTTCCGGCAGATACATTGATGCCATTCCACTGGATGTTGCCACCCGATTTCTCGATAACACCGATGTGAACGGTTGGCTCGTCAGTAAACATGCTCTTCACGAAATAAGCATCTGGCTTTGGCTGAAGAGAAAGGTCGAACACACCCTGATTCCAACCCTTGATGGGCCATCCCATGCTCTCGCCCAGGTAATCGATGGCGCCCCAATAGGCAAGACCAATCACCTTGTCGAGATCCATCTCGTAGAAGTTTGGTCCCATGGCAGCCACACTTGCCTCACTCTGATAGAAGGTTTTCTCCGGATAGCGCTTGCTGTCGCCAGGGAAATACATGTAACGATAGTTATATGAATTCACCTCTGTCTCTATTGCCAGGTCGGATGGGATGGAATCCGTCTCCAGGTTACGATAACGGGGATGCATCGCCACGGTGGTGAGTCGGGTATCGTCATAACGGTGCAGCAACTCCTTCTGGAGCTTATAAGCCGTAACACCCCAATCGTTGAAAGGCAGGTTGCTATACTGCTGCAACTCATTTCCCAAGCTCCACATCACCACCGAAGGATGGTTTCTGTCTCGCTTCACCCATTCAGGAACATCCTTCTGCCAGAGACTCTCCCAATCCACTCTGCCACCGGCATACTGGGTGAGCCACTTGTCGTAAAGCTCATCCACCACCAGGATGCCATACTTATCGCAGAGTTTCAGGAAATCCTCGCTATATGGATTATGAGAGGTTCGGATATGGTTCATTCCAAATTCCTTCATCAGTTTCAGTCGCTTCTCGATGGCACGCGGATAGGCGGCAGCACCCAGGGCACCGAGGGTATGATGGTTGGCATAACCTTTCAAAAGCACCTTCTTGCCGTTCACCAGCAAGCCCTTCTGCGGAACGATTTCGATGGTGCGCACACCAAACGGCTCCTTAATCTGGTCGGCGATGTTGCCCTCGCTATCATAAAGCGTCACCTCGGCAGTATATAAATAAGGTGAATCCGGCGACCACAACTTGGCATTTTCCAAAGAGATGCTTGGCAATTCATATTCTCGATCTCTCCATTTGGCATTGAAGTGGATGTCATTCTTCTGCTCAGCCACCACCTTGCCATCGGCATCGAGAATACGAACGCCCACCGGCATCTTGGCAGTGCTCTGTCCCTTAGCCACCTTCTGCTGGTTGATGATTTCCGCCTTGATATTCACCTCCTTGTTGCCCTGTGTACGGATAAAGAGCGGATGGCGAGGGAAGAACAGATTCTTATTGGTAACAATAAGGTTGACATCACGATAGAGACCGGCACCCGTTAACCAGCGGGAGTTGGCAGGGTTCTGCGTATCCGCCTTGACTGCGATTTCATTAGGCTGTCCCCATTTCAAGAGTTTGCTCAGGTCGATATCGAAGCCCAGATAGCCATAGTCTGTGCCACCGATACGTTTTCCGTTCAGATAGACATCACCCACCAACATGATACCCTGGAAGTCGAGCACGATGCGCTTTCCCTTCCATTCATCCTTGGGAATAAGCTCATAGCGATACCAGCCGATGCCCATCTCCTTGAATCCACGGGAACTCAATCGACTGCGCACATTGCTGCCCGCATCACTGTTATCCGGGCGCTCGCTGGCATCCGGAGCCACCCAATCCTGTCCTATCAGGAAATCATGTGGCAGATTCACCACATCATCCCCGCTTTGAGTTGATTTCAACTCAGCAATGTTCTTCACATCTCCGCGATGGAACTGCCATCCCTGGTTGATGCTGATGGTATCGCGCACCGCAGCCTCAGCCGAAAGGGTTCCCATCAAAGGCAAACCGCCCAGCAGCAACGAGGCGAAAAGTATTGTCTTTCTATTCATTCCAAATTCATTTAATATGAGATTTGAAGCAAAAGAACTAATCATAAAGTTCAATGTTCAAAGCTCAAAGTTCAATGTTTAAAGTATTAATTTCCGTCTGGCTTGGTTACATCCTGGTTCACGGATGGATACCATACGAATTGATTGAAATCATCTGGCTGCGCAGGATTGAAGTCCTTCCAATCAGCACGGAGATACTTCACGATAGGCAGATTGAGCTGCTTCATACCCATCACCACCATCTTAGCCACCTCGTAGGCACCGTATGGATTGAAGTGGGTGTTATCCTCCAAAGCCTTAGGCTGGTTTGGATAAGTATTTGGCGGATAGTGAACCAGCGACTTCTTACTGTTCTCGTAACCTAAAGTCTCGAAGAAAGTGCGGGTCATATCGTGAAGTTCTATCACAGGCACGCCCTCTCGCTTCGCCACAGCTCGCATGGCATCAGGATAATCGCCATGAGTTTCCTGAATCTTGCTATGGGTAGCCTTGTCGAACATTCGGCGCTGGGTAGGAGTTACGAAGATGATGTTGCCACCCTTCTTGCGTACCTCGTCGATGAATTTCTTCAGGTTGAAAGAGAAATTATACCAGGCACCACTACCTGCATACTTCTCCTTCTGGTCGTTATGACCGAACTCACAAATCACATAATCCCCCTTCTTCATCATAGCCAACACCTTGTTCAGACGGTTGGAGGCAAGGAAGGAACCTGCAGTCAATCCGCTCTCGGCATGGTTTGAGATAGCCACCTCTGGACCAAACCAGCGGGTCACCATCTGTCCCCAGGAAGCGTATGGCTCCGTAAACTGATCAACTACCGTAGAGTTGCCGCAAAGAAACAAGGTAGTGGTTTCGGCTGGAGCCGGCTCCACCTTGATGCTCTTTACTACAGGGGCTGCACCGGTAAACTCCAAGGTCAACTTCTCGTCCCAGGTAAAGTAATCCTTCTCGCGAGGCTTAATCTTTACGTTCATCTTCGCATTGATATACGGGCTGCGCTTGTTCACGATGAAGGAGTAGGTCTTGAACTCGCCTTTCCTGGTGCTCACCTCGTCGAGCATCAAACGGCGGTTCTCTGCACGAACCACAGTCTTGCCCGCCTTCTTCTTGGACCCGAGCACCACGGTTACCTTATAGTTACCATCCGCTACCTTTACGGAATAGAAGAAAGGCGCATTGCTCTTTGCCTTTGGAGCAGCTACGATATCATATCCCTGTCCATTCTCTGCAGAATAAACAGGCTGCGCCTTCAACATATCAATATCAAAAGTCTGGGCACTGGCGGCTACCGTAGAAGCCAGCGCCAGCAGACTGGTGAATAAAAAATTTCTTGTCTTCATTTTGATCCTTCTTTTAAGAACAATCTTATTCCATTGCTTTACTTCAGATACTTCGCCAAAGGGCTCTTCATCTTCTTCAAGCCCTTGGCCACGCACTTGGCATTGTGCTGGGCACCCTTCAAACTGGTATGAGTATGATCTTTCTTATAATACGCTTTCACCTTCTCTTTTCCTATTTTATCATAAGAATCGGCTGCGATATTGTGGAGGTCGAGGAAGGCAACGCCTGTTTCTTCAACGATTTCGCGATACCACTTGCCGTAGGTATCATTGCGGCGCTCCATCTTGCCATGAGGCCACTCGTTGCGAGGAGTCAGGGACACGAGGATTGGGGTAGCACCCTTCTCACGCACATCCTGGATAAACTTCTTCAGGTACCAGCCGAAGGAATAAACCACCTCATACTGCTTGCTTTCTTCCATCTGATAAACATGACAGGTATCCTTGGCACAAGGAATGGAACCACGCATCTTCTTATCGGTCATAGAACAGATGTCGTTATGACCGAACTCGATAAGCACGTAATCGCCTGGCTGAAGACTGTTATACACCTTCTCCCATCTTCCTTCATTAAGATAAGAACGGGAACTGCGACCCGCCTTGGCTGCATTTACACAGGTAATCTTCTTTGGGTTGAAGATGGTATAAGCCTGAGAGCCCCAGCCCCACATGCCGTCTTCTTCCTTATCGGCATTCTTCACAGTACTGTCGCCTGTGAAGAAGACAACAGGTTTGCCCGGCTCGCGCTTGAAATTCTCTACAGGCAAAGCCACATTAACCATCATCGCCTGCAATGGAGCCAGACTCGGATCCTTGCTTTCAGCCAATCCCTCAGCTGCCGAACGGGCATTCATCATCGCTCCGAAACGGGAAGTGTGGATATGGTCGGTGAAGAAATGATACTTCTCCTTCCAATGACCATAGCTGTCGAGCTTGGCTGCAGAAATCTCATTCAAATCAACGAAAGGAACGCCTTCCTGCTCAGCCACCTGCTTTGCCCACAAGCCGAAGGTCTTGTTGACCCGGACAATCTTATCATTCTCATCGTAGGCATCACGTGGAGTCAACGACATCAGGATAGGATGAGCACCCAGCGCCTTACAGTCGTTGATGTATTTGCGCATGTATTCGCCGTAAGTATAGACGGTTTCCTTCACGCCCGTCTCCTTGATGGTGACATTGAGCGAATCCTTGCCGATGCCAGGGATGCTGGCACGGGCTCTGCCGCTATCGTATGGGCCATTGTCGTTATGACCGATGGAGATAATCACCCAGTCGCCAGCCTTGATGCCCTTGCGCACATCCGGCCACAGACGGTTGTAGAAGGTACGGCTGCTCATGCCGCCCAAAGCCTGATTTTCTACCGTAATCTTATTGGCATCAAAGAACTCGTGTTCGTAATAGCCCCAGCCCCACTGGCCGTTGTTACCATTACCCAGAGTACCATTGCGCATGGTAGAGTTACCAATGAGGAAGAGCACAGGATTGTTGCCCTTTCTGCTGGTACCCGGTTTGATGCGTGCCGTCATCGCCTTGTTCAGGCTATCCACGGTATTATCAATCACATGGTTTACATCTTCCATAGGTCCTGCCACTGTAGGCTTCGCCTTTTCTGCAGGTTTTGCAACCTGTGCATAGCTCATGCTGGTTGCGGCAGCCATCAAAGACATTGCAAATAATAATCTTCTCATTTGTCTTAGCGTTTATATGTATTATGTTTATTCAAATTATTTTTTAACTCTTTATCTTACTTCACTTTCTCAGCCTTATCGGGCAAATAATATCCCAGATGAGGCGGCTGGTTGTATGCCACATTCTGCCATGCCACACCCATGCGATAGATATGGTCGTGCATCAGGGTTGGCACACGATACTCCGTAGGAATATTGGTGGTGAAGATATTCAGATGCGAGGCGTCAGTCTCATCCCAATAGATTACTTCCTCTCGCCAATCGCCGAAGAGGTCGGCTTGCAGGTTAGGCGTTGCCTTCGACCAGTTGCAACTAGCCGAATGCCCCATCTCGTAGAGTTGCTTGCCATTGCTCAGCGGCAGCGGAACGGCTTTCTTGCCATCCCATTTCTGGAGATAAGGCACGAAATGCGGTCTGCCCTGGTTGGCGAGCAGTTCTTCCTGCAAGTCGCCATCCCAATAGATGCGGAAGTTCATCGCCGGCCATCTGAATCCGGGGGTATAGGATTCCCGCTCACCATATTCGTGCTTTCGGAAACCACCCAGTGAAATCTGATCTCCCTTGATATTTCTTACGCCTGGAACATCTATGCTCCAGAGTTCACAACCGCGATACTTGGCATCGATGTCGGCAGCCACGCCTCTTCCGGTATCATCCCTATCCGTATGATAGAGCAGGATTTCGCCCGTTCTGGCATCACGCAGATCGGAACCGTAAGGGTATTCCTCGTGCACCATGAATACTTCCAAGCCAGGACGGTCGGGATCCAGGTCGCTGAGATGCAAGGCATCACCATGTCCCAAACCGGTGGAATATAATAAGGTACCATCGTTATTGATGGCAGCCGAACCGTAGGTAATCTCGTCGCATCCGTCACCATCCACATCACCCACCGCCAAACTGTGGGCACCTTGGGCGAAGGCTGTGGCAGAAACTTCATTACCTTTCGGATCTCTGTTCTTCAATCCGTGAGCCTCTCTTATCATCTTTCCTTCGGCATCTCTCACCTCCCAATCATTAGGGGAAACGGATGCGTGGAGCCATCTGGTCTTTAATTCCTTGCCGTCGAAATCCACAGTCCAGAGATAAGAGCGGGTATAATAGCCACGGCACATCACGGCACTCGGATTCCTGTCTATGCCATCGAGATGAGCAACACCCGCCAGGTAACGCTCGCCACGATTGCCATAGTTGTCCTTATCGCCCCAAATGGAAGAATACTGAGGATAGCCATTGAGCAGACTTTCGCCTTCTGCCACCTGTTTGCCTACACCAAAGGCACGGTTTGGATTATACCAGACGGTATGAATCGCCTCGCCCGTAAGCCCACGGAACACGGTGAGCATCTCCGGACCTTCCATGATGCGCCCCACCTTGTTTCGATAATCAGCCTGGTTATCCACCTCCTTGATTTCTGCATCGGTGGCAGCCTGACTCACGAACCGCCCCTTGCCATCCAGACTTCCAGCCGAGGTTTTGCAAATCAATTCTGCCTTGCCATCGCCATCGAAATCATAGACGAGAAACTGGGTATAGTGCGCACCGGCACGGATGTTCTTACCCAGATTGATGCGCCAGAGCTGGGTACCATCCAGTTTGTAGCAATCCAGGATCACATTGCCCGTATATCCATTATGCGAATTATCATGGGCATTACTTGGGTCCCATTTCAGAATCAGTTCATATTCTCCATCGCCATCCACATCGCCCACGCTGCAATCATTAGGGGTGTAGCTATAGCTTTTCCCATCGGGAGTGATGCCACCCTCTGGATGGTTGATGGGCAGAGAGCGGTATAAATCAGCCCAAGGCTTGACCGCCTTCGACACTTCCCGCTTTGCAGCAGCATCTATCTTGGGTTCATTCTGATAGGTGATGATGCGATAGGTATGGGATGCCGAACCTTTGGCATCTGTATAGTTGGTAGCCTTGACGTGATGGGCGATAACCTTTCCGTCTCGCTCCACATCGAAGCATACGTTCTTGCTATCGGTACCCAGCATGCGCCAGCTGATGAAGATGCCCTTGCCGGCAGCAGGCAATGCCACCACGCCACGGTCGAGTTTCTCCATTGCAGCTACAGATGTACAATTCTGTTTCTCGCTGGCTTGCGTCGGCATGCATCCCATCAAGAGACAAGCCGCAGGAACCAACAATTGCTTGAATTCTATCATAATTTACATTCTTAGGTTATTATTTGCTGCAAAATTACTCATTATTATTGATGAAGACCATGCAATATTATCCAAAAGTACGAAATATCATCCAAATTGTTAAAGTTATCTGTATTTTAGTACAATATTCGCCATTTGTTTTGCCATTTTATTTTTTTATCGTAATTTTGCCATTGGAATCGAATCGAACCATTCGGAAACCAGAACAAATAAATTAAACAAACGAATTTGCAAAAGATAAACCAAGCATGATGAACAAAAACAACTACAAGGCGTTCTACACCTTATTATATATAGTAACCGTCAGTCTGCTGATGGTGGCTATAGACGTGCATGCCCACGACCTTCGTTTCAACGTAACCCGACTGTCGGCAAAAGACGGTCTGTCCTGCAACACCATCAACAGCGTGCAGCAAGACAGGGATGGATTCATCTGGCTATCCACCCCCGACGGCATGAGCCGATACGACGGCTATCAGTTTCAGAATTTCTCGAAGTTCAACAACAATGTAAAGCAGAGAAATTATTCATCGATAGCGCAACTTATCAGCGACAATACCAATGGACAAATCTGGGGATATACCCCGAACAATATCTTGTGCTGTTACGACCTTGAGGCAGCACGCTTCTCTGATTATTTCGATCTGGATGCCAGCACCACCCTTCTGAGCAGCCGATACCAGAGTTCAAAGGGAACCTGGATTTCATCTGCCGACTTCGGTGTACGATTCATTTCCGTGAAAGAAGGGAAGATGCAAAGTATTGACTTCACCCCACAAAACGGAAAACTGCTGGATACCCATAAGCTGAACTTTGGGGAAGACGGCAGGAACAACATCTGGATTGCATCCGATAAAGGCGTGAACCTGATTACTCCCGACTTCAAGAGCCGCATCATCCTCAAGAACAAGAAGATTATTGTGATGACCTGCGACGGTTCGCACATCGCCCTGCTCACAGATAAAGGTGAAGCCTTCCTCTACAACGACCACGCCCAGCTCATCAAGCATTCACAACTCCCATCCATGCTGGGATTTGTGGGCAAGTCGCGTGCCTCATTCTTCTGGCAGGGCTGGTGGTATATCTTTACCCAGGGTGAAACCTTTGCCATGAATCTGAAGACGGGGCAGTTTCACAAACCTGCCCTTCAGATTCCGAACGCCATGGACAAGAACCAGCTCAAATCATATCATTTTCTATACGACAAACAAGGAAATGCCTATCTCTTCGACAAGAAATCAGCACTCTTCAAAAAGTTTCATCTGCTGGATAATCCTACCTACATCAATGCGCGTGACAAGAACTTCGTGGCTGCAGAAAGCCAGGATAAGAAGGTGTATATCACCTCATACGGCAGCGGTTTCTTCGTATATGACCCGAAAACCGACATCCTGCAGCAGTTCTCCGTGCAGAATGATAATTCACTCTTCCATACCGACTTTCTGCTCAATGTATTCGTAGATAGAAGCGATTGCGTATGGGTGGGCACAGGCGACGGTGTGTTCTGCTGCGTAGAGCAAAAGGAACTGAACTCCGAGTTTATCAAGATGGAGCCAGAGAGCAAACATGAATGGAGCAATACCATCCGCCACATCAGCAAGGTGGCACCACACAAACTCGCCGTCAGTACCCGCGACAACAAGACATATCTCTTTGATACCCAAACCCGGAAGCGCACCCTGGTGCTGCAAACCGATGCCTGCGTATATTGCTACGGCATAGACGCGCGGGGCAGAGTCTGGATTGGCACTAAGGGAGACGGCATCCTCATCAACGGCATCAAATACTCGAAAAGGGAAAAGGAGCACTATGCCCCAACCATCAACTTCTACGACGTTGCATTCGACAAGTTGGGAAGAGCCTGGCTCGCTACCTGGGGAGACGGATTGCTCTGCACCCGGGCAAACGATGCCAATACGGAAAACCTGAAGTTTGAATCGTTCATGGCAACCAATGGAAAGGAGGCGCAAATCCACGATCTGTTCCTGGACAAGAAAGGCAGATTATGGGCTTCTACCAACAACGGCATCGCCATGATTGATACCCGCGAACGACATATCACCGACAAGAAGATTCTGAGATTCAACGAGGAAAACGGAAAGCTTCCGGTGAGCGAAGTGGATTGCGGAATTGAAGCGCACGACGGAAGTCTATGGTTTGGAACTACCAAAGGCGTGATGAGATGCACCTACGATGAGAAAACGAAAAAGCTGGATTGCCAGCTCTTCAATACCACCAACGGACTTACCACCAACACCGTACGCTCGGTGGCAGAAGACCGGTTTGGCAACATCTGGATAGGCACAGAAGAGGGTATCTCGAAAATCAACAGTCAGACCCTCGACATCCGTACCTACCAACTCAGGAAAGACATCCTGAGCAACAATTTCACGGAAAACTGTGCCGTGAGTCTCGAAGACGGTCGCATCGCCTTCGGTACCAGCAACGCCCTGCTCCTCCTTACTCCAACCCAGAAGACCAAGGAGTATCCGCACGGCACCAAGGCAACCATCACCAACATGACCATCAACGGCATTTCTATCTACGAAGCCGAAAACGAAGATCTGCTCACCAAGGCACTGAATCATACCCGGGAAATCAGTCTGCCTTCTGACAAAAACTCGCTGAGCATCTTCTTCTCGAACTTCGACTATCCGCACATCAAGAATGCCATGTACCAGTATTATTTGGAAGGACTCGACAAGACATGGTGCCCGATGACCAGCGTGAACCATGCCGACTTCAGCAGTTTACCGTCAGGCACCTACACGCTCCACCTGCGCACCTTTATCGGCAACAACAAGTGGAGCGAGGAGACGCTGTTCAAGATTACCATCCGCGAACCTTGGTACAACACCTGGTGGGCATGGACGATATACCTTATTATAATAAGTAGCGTCAGCTTCCTGTTCTACCGTTCATGGCTGAGAAACTTCAACCTGAACCAGCAGATAGAGATGGAGAAGCAGATGTCAAACTTCCGCATCGAGTTCTTCACCCACATCTCGCACGAGTTCCGCACTCCACTCGCCATTATCCAAGGTGCCGTGGCAAAGCTGAACAACAAGGAAGGTTCATCAAGAAACGCCCTGCTCACCCTGACCCGAAGCACCCGAAGGATGCAGCGGCTCATCAACCAACTGATGGAATTCCGCAAGGCGAACACGGGCAATATGAAGCTCACCATGGAAGAGGGCGACATCGTGGTATTCATCAAAAACATCTTCAGCGATGTGAGACAGGTAGCACAACAAAAAGGCATCAACATGTCAATGACGCCATGGAGCAGCAACTACAGGATGTTCTTCGACCATAATAAGGTGGAAAACATCGTGTATAATCTGCTGAGCAACGCCGTGAAATACACCCCAGACAATGGCACCATCGAGGTGAAACTCACCCTGAAAGACGAGGAACTCATTTTCCAGATAGAAGACAATGGTCCTGGCATTAAACCGGAAAGAGAAAAAGACCTCTTCAAGCCATTCATGCACGGCTATGTATCGAAGGGCGGCATGGGCATCGGACTCTATACAGCCTATGAGATGGCGAAGCTGCACAAAGGCGATTTGAGTTACCAGCGTTCAGGCAATCTGGGCGGAAGCATCTTTACGCTTACCCTGCCAACCAACAAAAAACTGTTTGATGCAGAAGATTTCGTAACCACAAAAGCCATCGATAGCAGCAGCGTGGACAAGGAAGAAATCGATATGATGGTAAAGGAAATGACACCGCAGGCCATCAACAACGTAACGGTGATGGTGATTGAAGACGATCCGGACATGATGGAACAGATCAAGTCGGAACTCTCTACCTACTTCCGCGTGGAAGCTTTCATGAACGGCAAGACGGGATACGAGAACATCAGGCGAATCAAGCCAGCCCTCGTGATTAGCGACATCATGTTACCGGGCATGAGCGGCTACGAGATTGTAAGCAATCTGAAGGCAGACCCTGAAACACAAGACATCCCAGTGATCATGCTTACCGCCTTTGACGATGCCAACCACATACTGAAGGCATACAAGAGTTTTGTGGATGACTACATGGTGAAACCTTGCAACTTCAAGCTGCTCGTGGCAAGAGCACTGCAATTCGTGGCAGCAGACATGAAGCAGAAGAAATCTGCCCATGAAAAGAAGATGGCAGCAGAAACAGGGAAAGAGGTGACTACAGAAGCCGAGAAAGAGCCGACTACAGAGAAAGCCGAGAAAGAGATGACAACAGAGAAGACCATCAAGATCAAACCCGTGAAGGAACTGAAAAAGGATGAGCCTACCCTCTATATGTCTGCTCTCGACAAGAAGTTTAAGGATACATTGGAAGCTATCGTGGCTCAGCACATCGGTGACAACGGTTTCAATGTGGATAAACTGGCTGAGTTGCTCAACCTGGGCAGAACCACGGTTTACAACCGCACGAAGAGCATCATGGGTGTATCGCCAAACATGTACATCCAGAATGAGCGACTCCGCATCGCCGCCAAGCTGCTGCTCGAAGGCGAATACTCCGTGGCAGAAATCAGCGAGAAAGTGGGATTCTCTGATTCCACCTATTTCTACAAATGCTTCAAGAACAAATATGGCGTGGCACCAAGCAAGTATGGCAAATAAAAAAACAACGTTCAAGGAATCAATAAACAAAGAATAAATAAACAAACAATAACACAAAGAACAATATGCAAACCAGCAAATATCTGATAGCAACAGAAAGAGACGCCGAATGGGGTCTCACCATCAGCACCGTGGGACGAGAAATCATCGCTCCTGGAGAAGCCTATCCCACCAAGGGGCACGCCGACGGTTATTACTTCGATATCCAGAAAGGAAGAACCCTCGACGAATATCAGCTCCTCTACCAGCCGGAGGGCGAAGGCATGTTTCAATCGGAACACGTCCCGGAAACAAGAATCAAGACTGGCGACATCTTCCTCCTCTTCCCGGGAGAATGGCACACCTATCACCCTTCTGCCACCAAAGGCTGGAAGAGCTACTGGATAGGGTTCAAGGGAAAGAACATCGACGATCGTGTGAAGGCTGGATTCCTCTCACCGGAGAAACCCATCTACCACGTAGGATTCAGCAACGAGATTCTAGCCCTCTACGAAGAAGCCTACAAGACAGCACAGGAAGAGGCGGCATACTCGCAGCAGACCCTGGCGGGCATCGTGAACCATCTCATCGGCACCATGTACTCGTTGGAGCGAAACATCGTGCTCAACAAGGACACCCAGCACGTGGACCTTATTAATAAAGGTAGGCTCCGCATCCGAGAAACCCTGGAAGAAGCCGTCTCCATCCAAGACATCTCACAGGAACTGGGCATCAGCTACTCCAGTTTTCGAAAGCTCTTCAAGGAATACACTGGCATGGCACCAGCCATGTATCAGCAGTCGCTGAGACTGCAGCGTGCCAAGGAACTCCTCTCGACCACCGACGAGAGCATCAAGGAGATAGCCTATCGGCTTAACTTCGAATCGCCTGATTATTTCTCTGCTAAATTCAAGAATCAAACCGGCATGAAGCCATCAGATTTCAGAAATATGACGAGATAGACAAAAAATCATGCTTTAAAATCAATTTCTCGTGTTCCTTATCTCTTTTTTGCCCTATCTTTGCAACCGAAATCAATAAACAATAAGGCTTAAAGACATAACTTAAAAAGATAATGGAACAAAAGAAATACTTTTTCGCCGTAGATTTAGGTGCTACCAGCGGAAGAACTATCGTAGGAAGTTTATCGGATGGAAAATTCGACTTGGAGGAACTCACCCGCTTCGATAACAACCTCATCGAAACAGGTGGTCACTTCTATTGGGACATCTATGCCCTCTACTTCGAAATCATTAAGGGATTGAAGCTCGTGGCTCAGCGTGGCATCGCCATCCAGAGCATCGGTATCGATACCTGGGGATGCGACTTCGTATATGTGGGCAAGGATGGAGCCATCCTCCGAAACCCGATGGCATACCGCGACCCTCATACGTTCGGCATGATGGAGAAATACTTCGACGAGAAGATGAGCAAGGAGAAGGTTTATGAAAAGACTGGCATCCAGTTTATGAACTTCAACTCATTGTTCCAGATGTATACCATGCGCAAAGCGGGCAACGTGGCTCTGGAGAATGCCGACAAGATTCTCTTCATCCCTGATGCCCTGAGCTACATGCTCACCGGCAAGGCTATCTGCGAATATACCGTGGCTTCAACATCACAGATTCTCAACCCGATGACGGGCGACCTGGACAACGATCTCGTGGAAAGTCTCGGATTGAAGAGAGAACAGTTTGGCGAGATGACCAACCCTGCTACCATCATCGGCACACTGACCGAAGAGGTGCAGAAGATGACTGGCTTGAATGCCGTTCCGGTCATCGCCGTAGCAGGCCATGATACAGCCAGTGCCGTAGCAGCCGTTCCTGCCAAGAACGAAGAGTTTGCCTATTTGAGTTCAGGAACCTGGAGTCTGATGGGCATCGAGACCAAGAACGCCATCATCAACGAGAAGAGCTACGAGCTCAACTTCACCAACGAGGGCGGCATCGAGGGCACTACCCGATTCCTGAAGAACATCTGCGGCATGTGGATTTACGAGCGTTGCCGCAAGGAATGGAAAGACGAGGCTGCAGCCAAGAACGAAGACATGGCAACTCTTGCACACGGCGCCCTGATTGCCGAGGCCATGAAGCAGCCAGCCTTCCAGAGCATCATCAATCCAGACGATACCTGCTTCGCCAACCCATCGAGCATGGTAGAGGCCATCAAGCAGTATTGCGAGAAGACAGGACAGCACGTACCTCAGAGCTATGGCGAATTCTGCCGCTGCATCTTCGAGAGTCTTGCACTCCGCTATCGCCAGATATTCACATGGCTCAAGGATTTCGCCGACATCGAGCTCAACGTGCTCCACATCATCGGTGGAGGTTCGCTCAACCAATATCTCAACCAGTTTACTGCCAACAGCTGTGGCGTAACCGTATTGGCAGGTCCTCAGGAAGGCACCGCCATCGGCAACATCATGCTCCAGGCAAAGGCATCCGGCGACGTGAAAGACATCTGGGAGATGCGTCAAATCATCGCCAACTCGCTTGAGCTGAAGAAATTCGAGCCACAAGACAAGGAGGCATGGGATGCGGCTTACGAGAAGTTTTTAAAGGTAAAAGGGTAAAAAGGGAAAAGAGGTAAAAAGAACCTTGCCCCGGTCGTCCCCGTTCCCAGCGATTCCATCGCTGGTCCCCTGCCTTAATCTTAAATGAAAAAAGGCAAAAGCTTAAAAAAAACAAACAATAACAAACAAAATACATAAAAAACAATGAAAGCAGAATTGATTTTAAAGAATTACGAGATTGCAAAGGAGCGCTATGCTGCTCTGGGTGTTGATACAGACAAGGCTATTGAGACTTTGGAGAAGACTCCTATCTCTCTGCACTGCTGGCAGGCTGACGACGTGGTTGGCTTCGAGCGTGGCGAGGCTGCTTCTGGTGGTATCCAGAGCACAGGTAACTATCCTGGCAAGGCTCGCAACATCGACGAGCTCCGTCAGGACATCGAGAAGGTGAACTCTCTCCTGGCTGGTACTTTCCGTCTCAACCTTCATGAAATTTACGGTGAGTTCGGTGGCAAGCAGATTGACCGTAACGAGGTTTCTGTTGATCAGTTTACAGGCTGGATGCAGTGGGCTAAGGAGCAGAACATGAAGCTCGACTTCAATTCTACATCTTTCTCTCACCCTAAGAGTGGCAGTCTCTCATTGTCAAATCCCGACCCATCTATCCGCGAGTTCTGGATTGAGCATACCAAGCGTTGCCGCCGCATTGCAGACGCTATGGGTAAGTTCCAGAACGACCCATGTATCATGAACATCTGGGTACACGACGGTTCTAAGGATATCACCGTTGAAAAGGGTCGCTATCGCGAGATCTTGAAAAACTCTCTTGATGAGATTCTGGCAGAGGAGTTGCCAAACATGAAGTCTTGCCTGGAGGCTAAGCTCTTCGGTATCGGTTTGGAGGCTTACACCGTAGGTTCTCACGACTTCTACGCTGGCTACTGCGCTAAGAACAACGTGATGTACACCCTCGATACAGGTCACTATGAGCCAACAGAGAACGTATCAGATGCAGTTTCAGCACTCCTGCTCTTCGTTCCAGAGTTGATGCTCCACGTATCTCGCCCAATGCACTGGGATTCAGACCACGTAACACTCTTCGACGACAATACACGCAACCTCTTCTCAGAGTTGGTTCGTGCCAATGCACTCGACCGTGCTCACATCGGTCTCGACTACTTCGACGGTTCTATCAACCGCATCGGTGCTTACATCATCGGTGTACGTGCAGCCCAGAAGTCATTGTTGCAGGCATTCCTTGAGCCACTTGATACACTCCGCAAGTACGAGGACGAGGGCAAGCTCTTCCAGCGCCTGGCTCTCCTCGAGGAAGAGAAGACATTGCCATTCGGTGCTGTATATGATTACTTCAACTTGAAGAACAACATCCCAGTTGGCGAGGAGTACATCGCTGACATTGAGAAGTATGAAGCAGAGGTTCTCGCAAAGAGAAACTAAGATATAAGTTATTAAAGCAGGCTAAAAGTCCTAGGCTCAGCGAAGCCTAGGATTTTTCAGTCTGTTTTAACCTAAAAACCAAGCAATAAACAATACAATGGAGATATTAATAGGACTTTTAATCATAGCCATCGGCGCATTCTGCCAGTCCAGCTGCTACGTCCCAATCAACAAGATAAAAGATTGGAGTTGGGAATCCTACTGGATAGTTCAGGGTGTGTTTGCATGGCTTATTTTGCCTTTTTTCGGCGCTATGCTCGCTGTACCAAGCGGACATTCTTTCTTTGAATTATTCCACGGTTATGGCTTCAATGTAGCGATGACCATGCTCTTTGGTGTGCTCTGGGGCGTAGGCGGACTGACCTTCGGTCTTTCCATGCGCTATCTGGGAGTAGCTTTGGGTCAGAGCATCGCCCTGGGAACCTGTGCAGGTCTCGGCACCATCATGGGTCCAGTATTGCTCAACATCTTCTTCCCAGAGATGGATGCCCTCTCATCACTCACCTTCAGCGTAATTCTCGGTGTGGTAGTCACTCTTCTCGGTATTGCCATCATCGGTGTGGCAGGTAGCATGAAGGCGGCTTCGCTCTCAGAAGAAGAGAAGAAGGCAGCAGTGAAGGACTTCAACTTCCCTAAGGGTCTTGCCATCGCCTTGCTGGCTGGTTTCATGAGCGGATGCTTCAATGTGGGTCTTGCCTTCGGCGACGACATCCATTTCGGCAGTTTCACTCCTGATATGTACAAAACCTTGCCAGCCACCTTTCTGGTTACCCTGGGCGGTTTCATCACCAACGCCATCTACTGTTTCTATCAGAACACTAAGAACCATACTTGGGGCGATTATCAGAAACAGGAGGTATGGGGCAACAACCTTCTGTTTTGTGCCCTTGCCGGTGCCTTGTGGTACAGTCAGTTCTTCGGTTTGTCATTGGGCAAGGGTTTCCTCACCGAGTCTCCTACCCTCATGACCCTGTCTTTCTGCATTCTGATGGCACTGAATGTCGTGTTCTCTAATGTATGGGGCATCATTCTGAAGGAATGGAAGGGCTGCTCCAAGAAGACCATCACCGTATTAATCGTCGGCATCATTGTCTTGATTATCTCAAGCTTCTTGCCACAGTTGATTTAACACATTAAATAAAATGAAAAGATTTGCATTTAAAATGTATCTCAAGAAGGGATGCGAAAAGGAATATGCCAAGCGCCATGCTGCGATTTGGCCAGAGTTGAAACAGATGATCAAGGATCAGGGTGTGAGCGACTACAGCATCTTCTGGGACAAGGACACCAACCTGCTCTTTGCCGTTCAGAAATGCGACAGCGATACCAACAGCCAGGACACTACCAACGTGGATCCTATCACCCAGAAATGGTGGGATATGATGGCAGACATCATGGAGGTGAATCCAGATAATTCGCCTGTCAGCATTCCGCTGGAAGAACTTTTCCACATGGACTAAGATTGAAAGTAGAAATCTATCATTTCATATTAAATAATATAGAATACCCAAAATCCCCAGGCATTTTCCAACGCCCGGGGATTTTCTATTTTAAAGTTTCCTCTTATATTATCTTGGCAAATTGAATGCCTTGGTCATCTCTGCCATCTCTTCCTGGCTCATGCCGTCAGGCTCGAATCCCATGCACTTGGAATCGATGTAGATCTTGGCGCTCTTAGAGAGCACGTCAATCTGGTCGAAGGCATCCATTACATCCAAGCCCTTGGCAAAGACGCCGTGCTTCTCCCACATCACTACATCATAATCCTCCAGTTCCTTCAGGGTTTCCTCAGCCAGCTTCAAGCTGCCTGGCAACTGATAAGGAACGATGCCCAGACCGAGTGGACAGAACGCCTTGGTCTCTGGAATCATGCTCCAGAGCAGGTTGCTCAACACGTCCTTGCCCATGAACTTCTTGTTGTGGCTCATGGCGATGAGCTCGATAGGGTGAGTATGAACGGTAGCCTTGTAGTTGGAACCCTTCTCGATGAGACGGGCATGAACGCTCAAGTGGCTTGGCAACTCAGATGTAGGCATCACGGCGTTATCTGCGATGATGACATAGCTGGCGCAATCGTCGAGGATGCGGATGATAGAACCGTTCTCCATAGGCCAGCGAGCCAAGTCGCGCATACGCTTGCCTGTACCCTTGCAGAAGAAGTAGCAACCTTTCAAGGCTGGCAATGCTGTACCAATCTGCTTTACTTCGCTGATGGCAGGCAAAGCCTTGATTTCATCATCTACCAAGTCGGTGATGTTCACGGTGATGTTACCACCATTGCGCTCAGCCCAACCATTCTGCCAGAGGTATCCAGCAACTTCAGCTATCTTCTCGACCTCCTTTTTCAAGGCAGGACGACCTTCTAAAACACTATTCATATTAATCTTGTTATTAGCTTGTTTAAAATTTCTGCTGCAAAAGTAGTAATTTCCCATCATATCCAACCTATTCTTTTGATATTTGGGCTATGACATTTGGCATAACCCTCAAAATCGTGAAAAATGCAGAAAGCGGCTTCTTGCATCACGCAAGAAAGCCGCCCTTTTTCATTCTACAGTCAATAGAGAATGCATACTCTATTAATGAGATGATATTTATACTCTTTTTTATTGAGTTGAGATATATGCTCTTATTATAACCTGAGATTGATATTCTACTTTACTTCTTTTTCCCTGGGGTTGCATCTTTCTGAAGAGAGAATTTTACAGGGAGGGCATATTTTACGCTCACCGGTTTACCTAACTGTGTACCAGGAGTCCACTTAGGCATCCCCTTCACGACTCTCAAAGCCTCAGCATCAAGTTCCGGATCTATAGATCTGACAATCTTGGCATGCGTAATGCTACCATCCTTCTGGACGATAAAGCCTACGATCACACGACCCTGCTTTTTGGCCTTGACAGCGGAAGCAGGATATTTGATGTTATCTGCCAGATACTTCAGCATCAATACATTACCACCAGGAAAATACGGCATCGTCTCCGGTATACAATCCCAAGAATTTTTCTTCTTGGTTGTTTCGGTTTGAGGCTTGTTTTTCACCTTCTCTTCTGCTGCCTGCTTTGCCTGTTCTACAGCTTTAGCTTCTTCCGCTTTTGCTACTTCAGCTGCCTTTGCTTCTTCTGCCTTAGCAACTTCTGCCTTTGCTTCTGCAGCCTTGTCTGCTTCCATTTCTTCAGTCTCAGCTGGGTTCATCATCTCGACAGCATCCTTTGCCATCGGATTCGCCACAGCCACATCAGCATTCAGAGCCTGCTCAGCCTTCTGCTGAACCTCGGCTACTTCCGGAATCTGCTCGCCAATCTCACGAGCCACACTCTCGATGTTGCTCACCATAAGCAACGCTCCTGCTAAAGGTGCGAAAAGGAGGTACTTCGCCTTGCCTATTTCACTTGTTCTACGTTTGTTCATCATTTTAATTCTTTTTTTAAGAGGTAATAAATTAAAATTATTAGCAATCTTGGTCGATTCATTCGGCTGTCGATATGCCAAACCTAGAAGGTGATACTGATAGGATTTGCGCGCGTTACCATCAGATAATACACTTTCATCGGCTAAATATTCCAAATTCATTCTTACTTCCTGCTTCATCAGCCAGGCAAACGGATTAAACCAGCAGGCGATGGAGAAAAGCTCGGAGAAGAGGGTATCCAGGGAATGGAGACCCGAAACATGGGTGCACTCGTGAACCATCACTTCGTGCAACTGCCTACCCTCCAGGGTAGATGGATACATAAACACCCAGCGGAAGAAGGAGAACGGACTCCCCTCGCCTCTGAGAAGATGTACCGTAATGCCTTCCACCTCCTGCTTCCGGGAAATAGCAGCAAGGCGGATGATGCTGAAGAGCTGCCATACCAAACGCAATGAGAGAACGGCAACTCCTGCCCAATAGATGCCCAGCAGCATATCTATCCAGGTTATGCCGGAAGCCTGAGCCTTTACAACCACCACGGGATAAAACGTGTCGGCATATACATTCGCCATACTCGCCATCGTTGGTGTATCGCGCACCCAATATTCCAGATTGAGTGCCGGAACCATCAGGGCAACGGCATAGATGAGCCAGAGGGTAAGGCGGCGAAGACCGAAGAAAGTATCGCGGCTCACCGTGAGGCGATAAAAGCCATAAAGGAGCATCAGGGCTACATTGATTTTTATAAGATATATTGCCATACAGTTTCGATTTTTGTTTGAAATGAACTTAATAATTATTCTTCCGAAAGCTTGATTTATTCTTCAAAGTTCTCGAGTCATTCTTCCGAACTCTCAATTTCACGGATGATATCCTTGAGGTCCTCGGGACTGATTTTCTCGTCCTTGGCAAAGAAGGAAACCATTTCCTTGAAGGAATTCTTGAAGTAATTGTTCACGAAACCCGACAGGAACTTCCGCTTGTAATCGCTCTCGGCAATGAGTGGAGAATAGACATAACCCTTACCATCCCGCTCCGCCTTGACATATTCCTTGCGCTTCAGATTGTTCACAATAGAAGCCACTGTAGTATAAGGTGGACGAGGTTCTGGCAACAGTTCCATAATCTGTTTCACGGCACATCGTCCCAATCGCCATATCCGAAGCATAATATCTTCTTCCTGATTCGTCAGCTTTTCCATATTTCTATCTTTATTCTTTTAAATTCAACATTCTTGTTTCTAAATCACGCTGCAAATCTACGAACTTTTCGTATAAGCACAAAATAATCTGCGTTAAAAAACATAAACTCAACTATATTTTAACGTTTTACGAGCTTTTCGTAATACCAAAACATAGAATATTACGAGTTTATCGTAGATTACATATAAATACTGGTGCTGATGGCATCAAGGCGTGGCAAGCATCGATTTAAAGACAAACAAGGTAGAAACACCTAGCATATTTGTACTATTTTACATTTTTAAGGACTATAACACAGATGTAATTGAGTATTTTTCACTATCTTTGCAACCGAAGTAATAAACAATGAAGTAATAATCAATTAAGGAAAACTTAAAAGCCATCAATATGATGAACAAGAAACAAAAATATAAATTCATAGGATTATCCTTTGCCATGGCATTGATGTCGTCACTCAACTGCCAGGCTCAGTTCCTCCCTACCCCTACGCAGGAAGCCAAACCGGGCGTGAGATGGTGGTGGATGGGATCTGCCGTAGATAAGGAAAACCTGAAGTGGAACCTTGACGAATACGCCAAGGCGGGCATCGGTGCCGTGGAAATCACACCACTCTATGGTGTGCAGGGCAACGACAAGAATGATATCCCTTATCTCTCGCCTAAATGGATGGACATGCTCAAGTTCGTGGAGAAGGAAAACAAGCAGGTGGGCATCGAGACGGATATGGCCACCGGAACAGGCTGGCCTTTCGGAGGTCCTTGGGTGCCTATCAGCGAAGCAGCATGCAAGGCGGTGTTCGTAGATACCATCGTGGATGTGAAGCAGAAACTGATGGAGATAGAATTCAACGTGCCACAGAAAGAACGTGCCTTCGCCAAACTGAAGGTCATCAAGGCATTCCCTGTAGAGGGTGAAAAATACAAGAAACGCGTCATCGCTCTCTATGAAAGCCGCACCCGTCAGAAGGTGAAGCGTGCCGCACCTGGAGGAGAGGGATACGTTATCGACCATTTCGACTCTACTGCCGTGGCCAATTATCTGCAGCACATCGACAGCGCCTTCGTAGCATCGAAGACTCCATATCCGCATACCTTCTTCAATGACAGCTACGAGGTGTATGGCGCCAACTGGACTCCTAACCTCCTGACAGAATTCGAGAAATATCACGGATATAAACTGCAGGATAAGTTCCCAGAGTTCCTTGATGGCGATGCTGTGGTGGTAAGCGATTACCGTGAAACCCTGGGCGACATGTTGCTCCATAACTTCACCGAACAGTGGACCAAATGGGCAAACAAGCGTGGTGCCATCACCCGCAACCAGGCACACGGTTCACCAGCCAACCTCATCGACTGCTATGCAGCCGTTGACATTCCGGAAATTGAAGGCTTCGGACTGACCGACTTCGGCATCAAGGGACTGCGCAAGGATCCGGGAAAGACCCGTCCTAACTTCAGCGACCTCAGCATGCTGAAATATGCTCCATCGGCTGCGCACATCACCGGAAAGAAATATACATCCAGCGAAACCTTCACCTGGCTCACCGAGCACTTCCGCACATCCCTGAGCCAGATGAAACCGGATATGGACCTGATGTTCTGCGCCGGCGTAAACCACATGTTCTTCCATGGCACCGCCTATTCGCCTAAAAACGATACATGGCCAGGCTGGAAATTCTATGCTTCGGTGGATATGAGTCCTACCAACAGCATCTGGCGCGATGCTCCGGAACTGATGAAATACATCACCAACTGCCAGACTTATCTGCAGTGGGGACAGCCAGACAATGATTTCCTGGTTTATCTGCCAGTAAGAGATATGTGGCACAAGGATACCAAAAACTGGCTGATGCAATTCGATATCCACAGCATGGCGAAGAAGGCACCAGAGTTTATCAAGGTGATTCTCGACATCGACAAGGCAGGATTCGACTGCGACTACATCAGCGACAAGTATCTCCGCACGTGTACCTTTAAGAACGGTATGATTGAAACGGCTGCCGGAACCCGATATAAGGGTATCATCATTCCTGGCAACAACATCATGCCAAGCGACGTGATTGAGCACATATCAGAATTGAAATCACAAGGTGCTAAGATTATCAAGGGCGACAACATCAAGGCGATGGAACAGGCGGCAAAACCGGAACTGATGAGAAAGAACCTGGGCTTGAAGATGATTCGCCGAGCCAACAGCATCGGCCATCATTACTTCATTGCCAACCTCACCAGTAAGGACATCGCTTCTAGCGTGGCTTTGGCCGTGAACGAGAAGCATGGCATCTGGTACAACCCTATGACGGGCGAATACCACGAGGCAACTATCGGCGACAAGGGTATCCAGCTGAACCTAAAGAGTGGCGAGAGCCGCATCCTCATCACATCGAATAAACCCGTGGATGAGTGGAAACTCGGTTCTAAGGTGAAGGTAGGCGGCAAGGAAGCCATCGCTGCTGCGGATAGCAAGACCATCGACCTGACCGCAAATACCTGGAAGCTGTCGTTCATCGAGGATGCTCCAAAGGTAGGCGAAACTTTCAACCTGAAGGGCTTGAAGTCTTGGGAAGGCCTCAGCGACAAGGCGAAGGTGATGATGGGAACAGGTGTTTACGAAACCACCATCAAGCTGTCGAAGGATGATGCCAAGAAGCAGTGGACCATCGACCTGGGAGATGTACGAGAGAGTGCCCGTGTCTATATCAACGGCGAATACGTGGGTTGTGCCTGGGCTGTGCCTTACATCCTCAACTGCCAGGACAAGCTGGTAAAGGGCAAGAATACCCTCCGCATCGAGGTTACCAACCTGCCAGCCAACCGCATCGCAGAAATGGACCGTCAAGGCGTAAAGTGGCGCAAGATGAAGGAAATCAATGTGGTAGATATCAACTACAAGAAGACCACCTACGAGAACTGGACTCCTGTGCCAAGCGGACTCAACAGCACCGTGAAACTCGTGGAAATCAAATAAATAATAAACAAACATTAATAACAAGACAAATGAAGAAACTGATCTTTTCATCGCTCTTCATGCTCCTGGGTTTGACTTCTGTTTCTGCCCAGAACGCATTGCAAAATGAAATTCTGGAGGTAGCCCATCGCACTAACAACTACTTCATGACGAAGTATAGCGACCCTACTCTCGACACATTCGTAAAGAAAATCCGTACCAGCAACCTCTGGACCCGTGCCGTATATTACGAGGGATTGATGGCACTTTACGAGATTGACCCTCAGCAACGCTATCTCGACTACACCGACAAATGGGCGGATTACCACAAGTGGACAGCCCGTGGCAGCGTGAAAGATACCGATGCCGACAACCAGTGCTGCCAGCAAACCTACATGGACCGCTACATTCAGACAGGCGGCAAGAAGGATTTGAGCAAGGTAAAGGAGAATCTGGACCACCAGATGAGCACCAAACGTGTGAACTACTGGACCTGGATTGACGCTATCCAGATGGCGATGCCAGCCTACGCCAAATATGCCAAAATTAGCGGCGAGCGCAAGTATCTGGATTATGCGATGAATTCCTACAAATGGAGTCGTGATACCCTGGCTAATGGTCTCTTTAACAAAAAAGAGGGTCTCTGGTGGAGAGACAAGGACTACGTGCCACCTTACAAGGAGAAGGATGGCAGCAACTGCTACTGGAGCCGTGGCAACGGTTGGGTATATGCAGCCCTGGTCCGCGTGATGGAAACTTTGCCAAAGAAAGATAAATACTATCAGTATCTGAAAAAAGACTTTATCTTGATGAGTAAAGCCATCTTGAAATGCCAGCGCGAGGATGGCTACTGGAACGTAAGCCTCGTTTGTCCTGCCAACTATGGCGGTCCTGAAATGACGGGCACAGGCCTCTTCCTCTATGGTATGGCATGGGGTGTTCAGCAGGGCATTCTTCCTAGAGCCACCTATCAGAAGGCGATGGACAAGGCATGGAAGGCGCTTGCCGCATCTGTTCACGAAGATGGCTTCATCGGCTACAACCAGGGAACAGGAAAGGATCCAGCAGCCGGTCAGCCTGTCACCTTCACCTCAGTTCCTGATTTCGAGGACTACGGCACAGGTTGCCTCCTGCTTGGTGCTGCAGAGTATTACAAGCTTTTAAAGGTAAAAAAGTAAAAATAAACAAATCATGAAGAAATATATCTGGCTGATGGCTTGCCTGGTGGCGTTTTCACCACTAAGCACCAACGCAGCAAAGAAACAGAAGAAAGCAAAGAAGGCACAAACCGAGCTTTGGCCTGATGGCACAAAGATGGATGCCTGGTTCTGCAACGCCCAGAAGGTAAACGTGGATACCCTGGGCAAGAAATACGTCCTCACCGACTATGGCGTAAAGACGGATAGTACCCTGATTCAAACCAAGGCTATCCAGGCGGTCATCGACCGTGCTGCCCAAGATGGCGGCGGCGTTATCGTGGTACCTGCCGGAACCTATCAGAGCGGTGCCCTCTTCTTCAAGCCAAAGACCCATCTTTATGTTTCAGAAGGCGGAAAACTGAAAGGAAGCGACCGCATCGCCAACTTCCCCGTGGTAGAAACCCGCATCGAGGGCGAAACCTGCAAATACTTCTCGGCATTCATCAATGCCGACAAATGTGATGGCTTTACCATCGCCGGTCCGGGTACCATCGATGGAAACGGTTATCACTATTGGGAGGAGTTCTGGATTCGCCGCACCTGGAACCGTGAATGCACCAACAAGGATGCACAGCGCCCTCGCCTCGTTTATATCAGCAACTCCAGCAACGTAACCTTGCAGGATGTGCATATTCAGAACAGTCCGTTCTGGACCAACCACATCTATCGCTGCGACCACGTCCGCTTCCTGGGTTGCACCATCTTCGCCCCAACCAGTGGCATGCGGGCACCAAGCAGCGACGCCATCGACATTGATGTTTGTCACGATGTGCTGGTGGATGACTGCTACATGAGCGTAAACGATGATGCCATCGCCATCAAGGGCGGTAAGGGAACCTGGGCAGACCAGGCACCAGAGAATGGTCCTGTATATAACGTGCTCATCCAGAATTGTAACTACGGAAGAGTACACGGCTGCTTAACCCTCGGCAGCGAGAGCGTGAAAGACCGCAACATCGTGCTCCGCAACATCAAGGTGGGCAATGCGCAGCGCGTACTCTGGCTGAAGATGCGCCCAGATACTCCACAGCATTACGAGTACGTAACGGTGGATAACATCCAGGGCACCACAGGCAGTTTCCTCGTCATCCGTCCATGGACGCAGTTCTTCAAGCCGGGCGACCGCAAGGATATGCCGCTGAGCCAGTGCAACAACATCACGATGAAGAACATCCAGATGGATTGCGACAACTTCTTCGATGTGGGTAAGAGCGAGAAATATCGCCTGATAGATTTCACCTTCGAGAACATCACCTGCACCGACAAGAAGATGGCATTCGATGCCAACCTTATCGAGAACACCGTAGCAAAGAAAGTGAATATCACCCCTCGCAGCAAGAGCAACAGATTGAAGACCACAGGCGATGCCGACGGGTTGAAATAGCACATACATTTTATAGAAAGTAATACAGAATTGAGTACTGAAACGAGCTTTATTTGCAAGAATAAGGCTCGTTTTGTTTTTTTATATCCCTCCTTATTTCTTTTTATCTCTTAAAATTAGGCATTTTCAAATATTTTGCTTAATTTTGCCTGCAAAATAACTTTGAATAAGAAAATGATTGATATAAAAGGTATAACCAAGAGCTTCGGCTCCCTGCAGGTGCTTAAGGGCATCGACCTGCATATTGACAAGGGCGAGGTAGTAAGTATCGTCGGACCTAGTGGTGCCGGCAAGACCACTCTTCTCCAGATTATCGGTACCCTCGATAAGCCAGACAGTGGCAGCATAGAGGTAGATGGTGTGGATGTGCGCAGCCTCAGCACCAAGAAACTGAGCGATTTCCGCAACCAGCATCTCGGTTTCGTCTTCCAGTTCCATCAGCTTCTCCCTGAGTTCACCGCCCTGGAGAACATCATGATACCTGCCTTCATTGCCGGAAAGGGCAGAAAGGAAGCCAAGGAACGTGCCGAGGAATTGCTGGCATTCATGGGCTTGAGCGACAGAGCCAACCACAAGCCTGCCGAGTTGTCCGGTGGCGAGAAGCAGCGTGTAGCCGTGGCTAGAGCCCTGGTCAACAACCCTGCCGTCATCCTTGCCGATGAGCCATCAGGAAGTCTCGACACCAAGAACAAGGCAGAGCTTCACCAGCTCTTCTTCGACCTGAGAGACAAATTCGGTCAGACTTTCGTCATCGTTACCCACGATGAGGGTCTTGCATCCATCACCGACCGCACCATCCATCTCAAGGATGGAATGATTGAAAAGACGGTGGAGGCAGGTGCTGCTGACAACCAGGAAGAACCTGCTGATAACAATAAAGAAGTTTCTGCAGAAGAACCAAACTCATCCACAGATTGCATCTAAACGCCCTGAAAGGGCAGAAGCTCCTAGCCCAGGGCAACACCCTGGGTAATTACGGACACAAACCTGTCGCCCTGTAAGGGCAAAAGCATTTTATATTCTCGAAAATAATATGATATGGCAAAAAAGATAAAACTCGGCGATTTCAATCGCCTTCGCATCGTAAAGAAAGTAGATTTCGGTCTGTATCTCGATGGTGGTGACGAGGGAGAAATCCTCCTTCCATCCCGCTACGTCCCTGAAGACGCTGGTATCGGCGACGAGCTGGATGTCTTCATCTATCTCGACCAGGAAGAGCGCCTCATCGCTACCACCGAAACCCCATTGGCTAAGGTGGGCGATTTCGCCTATCTCGAAGTGAAATGGGTCAACGAATACGGAGCCTTCCTGGGCTGGGGACTAATGAAGGACATCTTCTGCCCATTCCGCGAGCAGAAGAAGCGTATGGTGCTCGGCAACTCCTACATCGTGCATATCCACATCGACGAGGAGAGCTATCGCATCGTTGCCTCTGCCAAGATTGAGCGCTATCTCAACGAAGACCATCCTCACTACAAGCATGGCGATGAGGTGGATCTCCTCATCTGGCAGAAGACCGACCTCGGCTTCAAGGTTATCATCGACAACCAGTATCCAGGTCTGCTCTATCAGGACCAGATCTTCCAGTACATCCACACGGGTGACAAGATGAAGGGCTACATCGGAAGAGTTCGCCCAGACGGAAAGATAGATGTCACCCTGCAGAAGACCGGCATTCAGCAGACAGCCGATTTTGCAGAAACCCTCTACCAGTATCTTCTGGACAACGACGGCGAGTGCAACCTTGGCGACAAGAGCGAGGCCGACGACATCTACGAGCGTTTCCACGTGAGCAAGAAGGTTTACAAGCGTGCCATTGGCGACCTCTACAAGAAGCGTCTCATCACCGTAAGCCCGATGAGCATCAGACTGGCGGAATAAAGTTTTTTTTTAATTCTACTTCAACCCAAAAAGACCGAGCAACTTCCAATAGAAAAGTTACTCGGTCTTTTTTTTGTTATGGGTTGCCGCCACTTTTAAAAGTGGACTCTTATTTATGGTTCTTTTAAAGGTGAACTCTTATTTATGGTTCTATGATCCAATCCTCAATATTCCCTTTCTTAGCATCAAAGTTTACACCAACTTTTACTATCGGCTTGCCACATCTCGCAAAACGCTGGCCGTATTGCTTGAGGTTGATTTGCTGCATGGCAGCCTGGGCACTCTTGTTGAGTTTCAGTTCGATGAGATAGAGAGTATCCTCAGTCTCCATCACCACATCCACCCTTCCATTCGGTGTGTGAACCTCCACATCCACCACAAAGTGGGTCAAGAGGGTGAAGATGATGAAAAGCACCTGCTGGTAATGCCCCTCGTAATTGGTATTGTTACAATAAGGCACCGTGCCCAAGAACTCCTGGAACAAGCGCAAGGCACCATCCATGTCGCCTTGGCGAATCAAGACAGACATCTGAGCAATTGCCACATCTCCCTCCTCGGCATACATGCCTTCCAAATAATAAGGCAGAAGGCTCTCAAATAAGCCCACCTTGATTTCCTTGTTAGGCAAGTCGAGCGTGAAGAGTTGGCTCATCTTGTCATAGCCCTTGATAGTGATGTAGCCGCTCTGATAGAGCAAAGGCGTGATGGTCTTCAAGTTCTCCGTAGGTGCATCGAAAGCTGAGGAACGAGCCAATGACCTGCCTATCTTGGCTGGCAAGACCTTAAACTTGCGAAGCATGTTGATAAGATAGGTAGGTGTGCCTGAGCTGAACCAATAAGCACCGAAGTTCTTATCATCAAAACAGTTGAGCAAACTATAAGGATTAAACACATCAGGGGATGCTGGCGAGAAGTGATAGCCATCATAATTTTCCTTGAGTTTAGCAATAGTTTCCTCTCTTGTCATCTCCAGTGCCTCTGCCAACACATCTATATCCTCGCTCATCTGGGTAAGCAATTCTTCCTTGGTGATTCCGCAAACTCCAGCATATTCATCATCTAACGAAACATTTTTGATGTTATTCAACTCGCTAAAAATGCTCACTTGCGAGAACTTGGTGATACCAGTCAGGAAGACAAAACGAAGCATAGGCTCACACATTTTGAGTGGGCTAAAGAAATTGCGCATCACATTGCGAAGCACATCCAAAGTTTCTTTATCGTGAGCAACATCGAGCATAGGCGCATCATACTCGTCGATGAGCACGACCACCTGCTTGCCACTAATTTCATAAGCGGTGGTAATTAATTCCGTCAATCGATCATTTGCACCTCTTTTAGTATGGGTAATCCCCCATTTTCTCTCTTCTGCCTCCAAACGATTTGAGAGATAATCCTCCAATTGCTCCTTCTCCATGTGCTTACCTCCACTCATGTCAAAGTGCAGCACAGGATATTCCATCCATTCCTGCTCTAACTTTTCGATGGCAAGCCCCTCAAACAGTTCTTTCTTTCCAGAGAAATAACTCTCAAAGGTTGACACCAAAAGTGACTTACCGAAACGGCGTGGACGACTTAAGAAGAAATAACATCCACCAGAATGTGTCATTCGATAGACATATTCCGTCTTGTCGATATAGAGCTTGTTTTCCTTCCGAATACGCTCAAATGTTTGGATTCCTACAGGATATAATTTCAATGCCATAATTGCTTCGTTTTGAATTCACATTGCAAAAATAGGCATTTTTTCCGAAATACCTATCAGAAAATAGAATATTTAACGGAAAACTTACATCTTCTTGGTAAAAGCCAAGGTAACGAGCTGCCAACCTGCATATGTCTTGGCATAAGCCTCAGCTTCTCGATGGGCAGAACCATCAAGCAGCTGCGTGTGAAGGTGGGCGACTACCCCCAAAGAGAAGACAGATGCGTAAAGGCGTACCTTGATTTGGTAAAGGCAGCCGGCATTGACTATTATGATGGTGCCCTCCTCAAAAATCCGAACTGGATTAAAGAGAGTCACGACCTGGGCATGAAGGTGAATGTATGGACTATCGACGATATATCTACCACTCATTCATCTACAACAGCATCCAATACGTTCCGCAAATTACCTATCAGATAAAACGGAAGATTGATCAACGTAAACTCCTTGCCATGAATGGTCTTGACCTTATCTATAGAATAAGGCTTTGACCAGATACGGATGGCTATATTAACTTCTGAACTATCCATAAATACCTGGAGAGAACGGAGATGGGCATTGGTTCCACTCTTTACCTCTATCGGATAAAGCTTGGAGTTATGAGTAAAAATGAAATCAACCTCTGCACCATTATTCGGCTTTGCCCAAAACGAGCGATGCTGTCCCACCCTATCTTCCAAAGCCAATAACTCCTGAGCCGTAATTTGTTCTGCAATATGCCCACGCCAACTGTCCACCATGTCGGTGGAACCAATGATTTCCTTTCTGATTCCCGCCTGATAGTTCACCAATCCCGTATCAAACCAGATGAGTTTTGGCATTCGCTTGGTCTCAGGGATAATCGGCAACTGGGTAGAAGACACAGGGTAAACCAACTCCAGGAGCATAGCCTTCTCCAGCAATCTAAAAGCCTCGCCCACCTCTCTTGACTTATAGCCAGAATTGGCAAAGTTGCCCAACGTAATGGTCTCACCCGAAAAAGCCCAACCATAGGAGAGGATGAACCTCACCACGTCTGTCAACTTATTGCCTCTGACGTATTTTTCAGAATCATCCTTATAGGCTTGCACCAGAGTTTCATAAACATCTTCGATACCAATGACATCTTGGGTTTCAGCATACTGCTGCACAGCTTCAGGCATCCCTCCCACAATGGTATATTGATTGAAAAGATGCATCAACTGTTCATGGAAGGCAACCGTATATTCTGCCTTCTGCGAGAGTACGGCAAGCAGATTATTCTTACCGATAGCTCCCAGGAATTCCGAAAACGAACAAGGTCGCAAAGCCAGATATTGTACTCTTCCCACAGGGAAACTGACTTTAACATCCACCAGATTCTCCAACAGACTGCCAGCTGCAATAACATACAAATCAGGTCTCAGTTCATAGAAATACCTAAGAAGTGCTATGGTTTTAGGAGAATTCTGAATCTCGTCGATGAAAACAAGGGTAGTTCCTTCTTTCTTAACCTTACCGGCACTGGCATACAGCATATTCACCAGGTCGTCTAAAGGAATCTCCATTTCAAACAACTTGGCATTCTCATTTCTTTCCAGATTGAAATATAGATAATTATCAAACTGAGAGCCAAACTCATTGACCACAGTTGTCTTGCCAACCTGTCGAGCTCCTCTCAGGATAAGAGGCTTATGCTTTTTGTCTTGCTTCCAAGCCTCCAGTTTACTGATGATATTTCGTCTAAACATACGCATTTGTTTCAAATCAGGGGCAAAGATACTACTTTTTTGTCGCAAATCAGCGGCAACAGCGTTAAAGTTTGTTGCAAATCAGTGGCAAGGACAAAAAAGAGACCTATTCTACGTATTAGACATTTTCACGTTTATCAAGCAAAAAACTGATAAACTCATCAGAGATATTAGAGATTTCTCCTTTATCATAGATTGTCAACAAATCAATGATAATGGAATCTCCTTCCTGGTAAAGATTATAAGTAATGACCCTTGCACCACCACTCTTACCTTTACCCTTACTAGCTATTGCCATTCTTACCTTTCTGACACCTTTGCCAAGACTAGTACCTTGGTAAGGATCCAGTTCTAAGCCTGTAAGAAAAGCATCGTAATCATCAAGCATTGAACGATATTTCTTGGAAAGCTTTCTAAGTTGTCGCTCAAATTCTTTTTCCGTATAAATCTTAACATTCATACTACGCCTCCTCTTCTCGAAGTCTTCTCAACAATTCACGAGCATCCATCGGCTTCGTCCCATTCTTCTTATGAGCTTCCATTTCATCAAGAGCACGGTTGAGGCTTTCTGCCACGTAGGCTTCCTGCTCTGCCTGGCTCATATATCTTTCCTGGTAACCATTTCCAGACTTGGAGATAGAACTGGCTAATTTTTCTGCATAGTCTTTGAGCTTGGCGACAAATTCGTCAAGCGTATATTGACCTGTAGAAGGTACTTGAAACTGAATATTAATCGTTTCCATCTTATTCCTTTCTTTTAAATTAACGCTACAAAATTAACGAAAAGAATTGGAAATGCCAAAGAAAAGAACAACTTTCTTCGCTTTAAGACACAAAAAAGCCTTTCAGCGATATAAATGCTGAAAGGCTTATACTATTCTATTTCGATTTTACATTCGACATTTTATTAAATCTATTTACAAATCTTTTTAAGAAGTAGCCATTGACCATTTTTATTGCTACCTCCACGACCTATATAGCCATTCTTACGCAAAATGGAAATTTCTCTTTTTAAAGTCGCAAGCGACACTCCAACTTCTTTCGCTAAATCATTTCTTGTAAGGAATGGTTGTTCCTTTATTGCCATAATTATAGCAATTTGCCGATTTGATAGATGCTTATTTATCGGCTCATTTATCGGCTCATTTATCGGCTCATTTTGAATATGCAAAGTCAATTTGACCTGCAATAATTCAGGCTGTTCTAATAATTCCGGCTTGATCCAATGCTTATCATTCCAAGCATTTAGAATAAGAGTGCAATGTCTCAAAGCTCTTCAGCTTTTCTTCTGTCATTTCCCCACGCTCCCACATTGCATCTAATTCTTCCTGTCCCTTCTTGGCAAAGAAATCAGAGTTCTGCCAATATTTCCGGGCTTTTTACCTATTGCATCATATCTAAAAGTTCAAGCTGTGCTTGATTAAAAACTGTTGCTGCCATATCAAAATCCTTTCTTTTAAATTAACGCCACAAAATTAACGAAAAGAATTGGAAATGCCCCAAAAAAGAACGAGGTTGCTACTTCCATGACCTGGGAATGCAGAGAGGACAAGGCTGCTCAGAGAAGAAAGTTCCATGGAAAATATGTCTTGCTGACGAGCCTTGATGAA
>USJX01000011.1 GCA_900555035.1 uncultured Prevotella sp. | reverse complement strand
GGAAAATGAACCATATTAGTACTGATATATATAAATAATTTAGATCACTTACTTAAGAATTTCTTTATATATTTGCAAACGATTCTACGACTTCTGGTCAGTTTGATTGCTGGAATTCGAATAGCTTAGGCATCGAGTTTTTAGAGGTTCAAGCCCTACGCCGATGATGTTGACCACCTGTTATTATATAATAAGGTGTGACGCAGAGAAAGCAATGGGTGGGTAAATAGAATCGAGACATTTGAGAAAGCGTTTACTTAACGCTTTGTTCTTGGCACTTCGAAACTTCGCAAACTTCTTAGTGTTGTCATGAACTTAGCAACGGTAGATGCTCCGGGGTATGTTTATTCATATCCCCCATGGTTCGTAGGCCGTATTGTATCCATATACAATGTGGTAACTGCGTTCGTAGGGGAATAGTATATCCATATCGGCGTGGGCTTCGACGTTGCTCGTTCTACAACACTGGGCAATGCGAAGGCCTCGAAGCGCGGAACGAGTGACAGACTAGTTCACGCTTTTTTGTGTCCTAAATCTTCGTTTTCATTAATTTTTAACTAAATAATAATTTATAAAATGAACAAATTGAAGTTTTTATTGATGGTGATGCTGGCTGTGTTGGCATTTACCGCGTGTGAAGACAAGGACGACGAGAACAAGGAGCCTAAGTTTACCGATTATTTCAGTATGCAGGTTACTAAGTGCGAGCGTGTTGGTGCTAACCTGAAAGTTGATTTCAACTTGAAGAACATCAGCGGAAAGGACCTGCAGGGCGTTATGTTGAATGGTGGAGGCTCTGACAGATGCAAAGATGACTTGGGCTCAGAGTACTATTCTTCAGTATCCTTGCAGGGAGGTGATTGGAAGACGAGTGTAGAGACCAACCTGGCTAAAGGTGCTTCGGTATCTGGTTCTTTCTTGGTAGAAAACTATGACCTTACCAACTCTTCCAAGAAATTCAATCTTATATTCAATGGCCGTTGCCAGACTGTTAGCTTTGATGGTCGTGCTGAGGTGAACAATATCAAGGTTGTTGATAACAGAATCTTGAAGAATGGATTTGATACTAATGACCAGATTCTTGAGTATAAGGTTGTTAGCTGCAAAATGGTGCAGGAAGATGGCGGCTTGGATGGTATGGTAAATAGAGTTTATCTTACTTATCAGGTAAAGAACACTTCTTCAAAGGATATTCCTAATTTCTTGCAGAATTTTGGTGGCCATGATCAGGTAAAGGATAATACAAATGAGGAGTATAATGCAGATATTGCTATTGAGGGTGGAGAGTTCCGTGCAAGCCAGAAAGTAACCTTGAAAGCTGGTGAAACCAAGACTTTCGTAGTTAAGGTTTTTAGCGTACGTGAAAATGCTACAGCTCTGAGTGGCTATGTTTCAACTGCAAGTGGCATCTATCCATGGGCTGATACAAAAGCCCGTTTCTACGATATTTCTATCACAAAATAATAACCCAACACTTATAATCCATTTGTTGCATTTCCTGGAAAAATGCAGCAGATGGATTTATGGTTTTATGTGAAAATGTATTTTTATCTTGAGTAATAACCAAACAAAGAAAATTATGAAGAAAACTAGACTTATGTTTTTATTGTCACTTTTCCTGACTTCTATCCCTCTGGTTGCTCAGACGGAGGATGAGGCAAAGTTGGCTGCTGTCAAATTCCTGCAGCAGAAAAAGGGTGTGACATTATCCAATTTATCTACTGTGAAAGTGGTGACAGGAAAAAGTGCTGCCACTCGATCTGCCGACGGAACAGCTGGTGCTGCCGTGAAAGGTGGAGATGTTTATGCTTTCAATGCAGATGACGGCGGTTTTGCCGTGGTGTGTACTGGTAATGGAAATACGGCTGTAGCCGGATATTCTGAAAAGGGAAAGGTGGATGTTGCTACTATGCCTGAGCCTATGAAGGAGTGGTTGGCTTCTTATGCTGCTGCCATGACCAATACGAAGGAAATCTTGAAACAGGATCCTTCTTACACCGCACCAACAGCCGTTCCTGTGGCTCCGCTTATCAAAACCCAATGGGGACAGGGTGCGCCTTTTAATAGCAAGTGTCCATCTAATGGTAAGCAGACCACTTTGGCGGGTTGTGTACCGGTGGCTTTGGCGCAAGTGCTTAACTATTACCGTTCTGACCATAAAGGAACCGGACAGTTGTATTATGCGCATCAGGAGGCTGAGATGGAATATGACATCAATTATGCCACTACATCTTACGATTGGAACAATATGCTTGATAATTATGAAGAGGGCAAATATTCGCAGACTCAGGCTGATGCTGTAGGTAAGTTGATGGTAGAATGTGGTGTGGCCAGCAAGGCTAACTATGGCTATGGTGAAACTTCAGCCAGTGCCCCTTTTGTTGCTCTGAATAAATATTATGGTTTTGACTGCACTTATTTGCAGCGAGATTTCTATGTGCCGGGTAGTATCATGGTATGGGGCTCTGACAAAAAATTCTATCAGCCTACAACTAAATGGATGAAGGTGATACAAGATGAGTTGGCAGCCGGTCGGCCTATCATTTATTCTGCCAACAATCGTAAGGGCGATAGTGGAGTCTATAGTTTTCCTGAAAAGGCCCATTGCTTTGTAATAGATGGTATTGATGCCGATAGTTATGTGCATTGCAATTGGGGATGGAGCGGTTTGGATGACGGTTATTATGATATTGCCATGTTGCGACCTGCTTCTATGGAGTTCTTGCACGATGAGCAGGGATACAATTGTCATCACGAAATGATAGTAGGCATTCAGCCTAGTTCTACTCCTTACGAAGAGCAGTTGTTCATAGCTTCGCAGCCTTTTGGCGATTATAACTTCTTGTATTCCAATTCTTATGATTCGGGATCATATACGTTTTCTATGGTCTTGATGCAGGATGGAGATGTAGCGAAGTTCCTGAATTCTTATTCTGTTGATCTTAGGGGATGGCCTTATGTGGGGAACTTCAGCTTGCGTAATTGTACGAAGATTTATACTGGCGACTTGGTTGATGGCGACTATGATTATCGTGTGCTTTGCGCCCGAAAATCGGGTGACGGGTATGTGCTTTGCCCGCTTCCTGATGCCTTGGTTCCTTCCATTGCCGTCAAAGATCGTGGTACAGAGGTTTACCGTTATGGCTTCGGGGATGAAAAATGTGTCAAAGATTTGGTTATCCAAGATATAAAGCCTGCCAGTGAAATCTATGCTGGTACTGCATTCTATTTGTCGATTAAGGGACAGGGATTTGAAGGAAAATCCAGTCTGAATTTCCGTAATATGGAGACGGGAGTGGTTTATGGAAACCAGAATGGCGGAGAGACTTCTTTCAAATTCAACCATCTTTATGATAATTATACTTCCAGTCCAGTGTTTAGATTCGTTCCTAAGAATGAAAAAAATGGATTCTCCATGCCTGCTGGTCGTTACAAGATAGAATTGCCTAAGGATGAGACTGCTGTCAAGATGGAAGGAGAATACTATATTGACGTATTGGAGCGCCCTTCTTATCCTGTTATGGATGGAAGTGATTGGGCAAAGGTTTATTTCATGAAATATGATGTGGATGAAAATCGCTATGCTGAAGAACGAGGATACGCTGTCGTGGGTACAAGTGGAGATTACAGACTGACATCGGTAAAACCGTCTTATAGTTATGCCAACAAAGTGGAAGGGCCGGTAACCGTGAAAGTTTACATGGTAAATATTGATACTGGTGAAGAAATGCCTATTGCCATAGATACGGAATGGGTTCCTGAAAAATACATTCCTTTGAACTTCTACACTTATTCTTTGTCTGGTAATTATAGATTCAGATGTGTGTATGAAACTGCGGCAGGCAAACGGGGTGGACTTGTGCAATATAAAGACCCTGATAAATTCATGTATTACTTAATTCCTCCAAGTCCAACCGGATACATGGTATTCCAGCTTGACTCAGCCAATGTAACCAAAGAGAATGGAAAGGGAAGTTTGGACTTGACCCTGATAAATTTAACCGAAGAAGTGGTTTCAAATATTTATCTTAATGCCATCATTTATGACAAGGAAAATGATGAAATCAGGGTGGAAGACTTTGCTTGTACAGTTCCTGAAGTTAAACCTTACAAATCGTTTCATGTGAATTTGGAAACGGCATTGAAGGAACAGACTGGATATTCGGTGTGGCTTTTTAGTTCTACTAGAGTTGGTGACAAGAAAAGCTGTGTGATTGATGGAATGAGTAAATTGGCTCGTATTGATATTGGCAGGGATGGTTCTAATGGCATCTCGTCGGTATCATTATCTGATAAAATGTTCAATGATGGTGAGACGGTGAAGGTGTATGATGTAAAGGGTGTCTTGGTAAAGACGGTGGTTGCTTCGGGACATTTATTTACCGATTTGCAATCTCAGTTAGCTGCTGGACATTATATCTTGAAGTCTTCTGCGAAGTCGCTGAAGTTCAGAAAGTAAAAACAAAACATTTAATCGGCAGGCAAGAATGGTTCTTGCCTGCTGAAAAATCTTAAATAATAGCTTAAACTAAACATTAGACAATGAAAAAGATTCTTTTTAATTTATGCCTTGGAGTCATGGCGATTCTATTGGCATCGTGTGGTAGTAGTGGAAGTGCCGTATTGGATGGTTACGACTTTTCTTGTGATGGAATCCTGGGAAAAATTCCTATGGGACAAGCTGTAAGATTGGCTACGGCTAGAGATATTTGTGTAGATATCCAGAATGACAATACCCAGTTGTCGGGAAAGATGACCAAGGAAGATATAGAAAAGATTCACAACTTAATAACGAAGATGGAAGAGAGATACCAGCATTGTACAGATGATTTGCTGGAAGATCTGGCTGCAGATTCTGCTAGGCTTCTGTCTATGAAGGACGTAGCCTGGGAGAATAAGACATCTAGTAACGTGAAGCTGGCAAAGATTCAGCTTGGAGTAAAAAAATATTCCTATCTTCAGTCGCATGATATTGCATTTGTATTTGAAGCAAATCCAGAGGAAGTGCAAAAGTTGCCACAAAATATCTTGCATTATGTAGTGGTTGATAAACAGGGAAAAGCGATAAATAGTGGAAACTTGAAAGAGCAGCAAACTCCTGGCTCGTATGAAATGACAATTATGATGGACCACGTTATGCTCGATATGGAGGGGATGCTGAAAGCCTGTAATTCCGAGGATAAATACAAAATGATGATGAATTTTTGTTTGGAGTTGGATAGCATAGACAAGGTGTTAATTCTTGATGATAATCAGATTTTGGATTATAGGCCTTCTTTTACAATTACTGGTATTGGACCTGTGCAACTTGGTGCTGATTTAAACACGCTCCCTAAGTCTTTGCAGGATGTTTACAACAATTGTTATGACATGCAGGCACCAGATGGTGATAAATATTATGCTTTTGATAGCAGCACTGGAGCTACTATGTTTACTGCCATCGGAAGTCCTGATGGAAAGATTAAATGTATAGAGGTGGGGTCTTACGTTTTTCCTGTGAAATTTGGAAATGTTGTCTTGCGTGTAGAAGACCCATATTGCAAGATAGTAGAACAATATGGTAAGAGTATCTCATGGTCATACAATCCAGAAACATTATCGGCTACTGCATCGTTTGAGAACGGAAAGGTTACCTTTGAGGTTTTTGGTGATTTCTTCACGGATAGTGGCACAGCTAAGTTGCAGCAGTTGCAGAATGGTGCCAAGAATGTAGTCTTTGTACCTTCCGACTTTAATCCGGACGAGAAATTGCAGTATTACAGAATTCAAGCGGGTAAGTAATTAGGCAGGTTCCCATGATGCTTTTGTGTTAGAAAGCATGGGGTAACAGATTGTTGACCTGCTTATCTGCAATAAACGAATCAAGGCTGCCTCCGCAATGAAATCGGAGACAGCCTTGCAAGATTGAATTATAATCTTTCCCTTTATTCTTCTTATTTTATTTTCCTTAACTTCAGAATCATCTTCTTAACTTCAGAATCATCTTCCTTATCTCAGAATATCCTTCAGCGCAAAGTTGGCGAGGATGCTGGTGCTCTGGCTCAGCATGCGGATGAACTCCTGCGCCGAGTTCTTCATGTACGCATCCTTCAGGATGTGGATGCAGCCATCCATCTCGTTGTCGGCAGCATCTAGCGGAATCGCTCTCATGCCTTTTTCCAGGATGGTGGTGGATTCTGAAAGCACCGTTACCAGGTTGCTGCGATGCAAGAGGTCGAAGATGATGTTCACATTGTTCACCTCTACCATAATCTTGAAGTCGAGGTCCTTGCCGTCTATCAGATAGTCAAAGGCGTTGCGGGCCTGCAGACCCTTGCATGGAAGGATGAGGTCGTAACGCTCCAGCTCAGAGAGCTTGATGGATGAAAGACGCGCCAGGGGATGATTCTCGTTCACAATCGCCGCCAGGCGGTTGCTGAAGATGGCTCGGCTGTCTATCGCCTTGTCTGTCTTCAGAGGCTTGAAGGCAAGTGCCAGGTCGAGTTCACGCTTCTTCAAGCCATCCATCAGTTCCTGCATCGAACGGTATTGGATGTTCAGCTTCACGTGAGGATAAGCATGGAGGAAGGCGATGAGCGTGTCTGCCATGATGTTGCTGAAGGAGTAGGTGACGCCAATGTTCAGTTCGCCGGTGAGCATCTCCTTCAGGTCGTTCATGTGGTCAACGCATGCCATGGTGCAGTTTACGGCATTCTGGGCATAGGGAAGAAGCTCCTTTCCTGCCTCGGTGAGATAAACCTCGTGCGAGTTACGTTCGAAGAGCGGCAAGCCTATTTCCTGTTCCAGATGCGAAATCTGCTGCGAGAGGGTACTCTGCGTGATGTAGAGCTTGCGCGATGCCTCCGAAAAATTGAGCGTCTCGGCTACCTTCAGAAAATATTTGAGTTGTCGTATTTCCATTTTCCTTTTTTCACTAGTCTTATAATTGCGCGTGCAAAGATAAAACTTTTATTTTAATTAGCTCTGCTTTCGGGCAAAATAATCAGATAAATCCTGTAATCTGTGAGAGATGAAAAACAATCTTACTTGATTTCCACCTCGTGCAGATCCACGAATTCGCCATTCTTCTTCTTTCTCTCCACCAGCATGTTGAGGAGTCGGCGCTTGCGGTTGTCGGCGATGAAGCGGCGGAAGAATACATTTGGAATGGCAACACCCAGGGCGATGCAGATGATGGCGAGCGAAGCCTTGATCAGGTTGTTCATACCCACGGTTACCTCGCCTACCACGCCGTGCATGTCGATGAAGGCAAACAGAGCACGATACATCAAGACTCCAGGTACCATAGGGATGACGCTAGGAATGGTGATGCACTGGTGAGGGGTGTGGAACCAGTGGCGGGCCTTGATGACGATGACGCTGATGAGCGCAGAACCGGCAAGCGAACCGATGCTCAAGCCCATGTCGAGACCGATGTTGCCATTGGATGGACCCAGGTTGACGAAGTTGCGGAAGCAAACGGCGATGATACCGCCCACAGCCACAACTGGCAACAGGCGTCTAGGAATACTGAAGATGGTAGAGAAGCCCATCGCCGATACGGCTGCCGCAATGGCGAACTCCCAGTATTCGTGGTGAGGAGTCATCGTAAGATCCTTCACGAAGTTGTCGATGTGGCAAACCTGGATGGCAAAGGCAATGCCGAATGCCATGGCAAAGATCATCAGCAGGGTGTTCAGGGCACGAACCATTCCCACCTCGATGTAGCCGTCGAGCATGTCGCTCACGAAGTTGATCAGCGGAACTCCCGGCACGATGAAGAGGGCGCACGCCATCAACGGGTGCCAAGGGGTATCTGAATGCATGAAGCCCGGAAGGGCGGCTGCGATGGATGGGTTGAGCGAAAGGAACGAGGTGAGCCACGCAATCAGCGTTGCCACGAATGCCGAAATACCGATGGCTACATAGTTGTTGCAGCCCTTGGTAGGCAGGAACATTCTCAGGCGGAAGCCCAGGATGGCTGCCAGGGAACAGAAGAAGAATGCTGGCCAGTCGCAACCGAACTGGATGCAGAATCCGCCGCAGGCAAATCCGCCGCCTATAGCCACCTGCCATGGGGTGAAGCTGCGTGGAGTGGCCTTGATGTCGTTCAGGGCCTGCTCATACTGTTCGAGCGAATAGTTGTCCTTGATGGCTGTCCAGGTGAGCTTGCTTACCATCGAAATGGAGGTAAGGTTGATGCCGTGCTTCTCGCAACGCTGGAATTTGGAGAAGGAATGCGCCTCGTCGCTATAGTTCACCATCAGCACATTCCAGTTGATGTAGAGGTGCATGTAGCGTTCGTCGAGTCCGAGGAAAGCAGCAGCACGCTTCATCGTTCGCATGATGCGCGATGTGTCGGCAGCACTCTCCATAAGGATGCTGCCGGTGCGTAACAACAAGTCGAGTTTTCTTCTCAGTTCTGTTTCTGCTATTTCCTTGCAGTTGTCAATGCCTTTTTCTGCGCAGTCGCAGGTCTTCATGTTTTTTTCTTCCATATATTTTATTTATCCGAATACGAAAATGATAATCTGAATGGTTACGATTCTGAGGAACATGGCAAATGGATAAACATTCGCATAGCCCACAGATGGTGCATCTGCCGATGTCTGCTCACGTACGTAAGCCAGGGCAGATGGGTTGGTGTTGGCGCCTGCCAATACACCGAGCAATGTGTAATAGTTGATGTGGAACACGTATCTTCCGATGATGCCGCCCACCAGAATTGGAATCATGGTGATGGCAACGCCGTAGAGAATCCATGTCATTCCGCTTTCTGAAGCCACGGTCTGGATAAACTGTTCGCCGGTGCCCAGTCCCACGCAAGCCAGGAAGATGCAGATGCCTATTTCGCGGAGCATCAGGTTGGCTGAAATGGTGTTGTAGGTAACGAGGTTGTACTTCGGACCGAAGTAACCTATCAGGATTGCAACTACCAGAGGGCCGCCGGTCAAACCGAGGCGCAGGTTCTCGTTGATGCCAGGGATGAAGAATGGGATGTTTGCCACGATGCAACCCAGCATGATGCCCAGGAAGATAGGAATCAGGTTAGGGTAGTTGAGGCGCTTCATCTGGTTACCCAATACTTTCTCGGTATGGGCGATGGCAAGCTCGGTACCCACCACGGTAACACGGTCGCCCAGCTGCAGCTTCAGATGTGGAGTGGCAATCAGATCCACACCGTTGCGGTTTACTCGGGTAATATTGGCACCGAGGTTTGAACGGATCTGCAGCTGGCTGATGCTCTTGCCGTTGATGCCTGGCTTGGTGATGCGGATGCGGCGGGTAATCAGGTCTTCGCCGAATTTCTCCTCGCTCACCTGAACCTTCTCGCCGAGCAGGGCGATGACTGGCTCTTCTACGGTAGGGTTGGCTACAATCTGCAGGATGTCGCCCTCGTTGATCTTGGTCTGTCCGTTTACCACCTCATCGTGCTTGTCGCTATCTTTGCGGATAATCTTGGAAACCATGAAGTCGCGCTTCAGTATTTCTCTCATCTGCTTGATGGTGTCGCCGAATACCATCTGGTTGGTCACCTTTACAGAGAAGGTGTTCAGGGTCATCGCCTCGAGGTGTCCCATACCGCGCTTGGCAGCAGCTTCCTCCTCGCTCTTGTTGATACGCAGCGCATACCTTAATATAATAAAGGAGAGGATAACGCCGAGCACACCCATTGGGTAGGCGATGGCGTAGCCGGCTGCGATAGAAGGGGCGTCGATGTGGCGCAGGTCGCTGAATGCCTGCTGGGCAGCACCGAGTCCCGGGGTGTTGGTAACGGCACCCGAGAGAATACCAGCCATAGAAGTGATGGATGTTCCCGAGAACGAGAAGATGGCGAGGGTGGTGACGATACTCAACGCTACCACGATGATGCTGAGTAGGTTGAGGCTCTTGCCGCCGTTCTTGAACGAAGCGAAGAAACCTGGTCCTACCTCCAGACCTATGGAATAGACGAAGAGAATCAATCCGAACTCCTTGAGGAAGTGGAGCAGATGCTCATCGAGATTGAGAGAGAAGTGACCGAAGATGAGGCCGATGAAAAGAATCCATGCCAATCCGAGAGAGACTCCCTTTACTCTCAACTTTCCTAAACTCAAGCCCAGGGTGATGACCAGCGCCAGGATCAGCACGGAGTGGGCTACTCCGCCTCCCCACAGATCAGGGAAGCCATAAAACAGATTTTTTAAGATATCCATATTCTTATATTATATGTTATTGATTTCTTATTTTTATTTCTTCTTTTATATGTTATTGATTTCTACCATAACTACTTTCGCCATCTTCTATGCTTGTTGTAGTATTTTACTATACTCGCATATCTCTGATTTTCGATTGCAAAGGTATGGATAAAATCGAAAGCAAAAAAGGATTGGCGTTGGAATAAGTCGATTTCTACTATAAGTATTTTCGATAGAAAATAAAGCGGATGGATGGGGATTTTGCTGGGAAAAGGAAAAGTTTTCGGGAAAATAATAGATTTTTATGAGAAAGTAGGTGCTATTTTGCGGAATTTATTGTAACTTTGCCTTCAGATTTAGTTTTTGGAAAATTGAATTGAAAATAGAATAGTAAATATCGAATAAATGGATAAGATGATAACAGATACTCCAAGAGAAAAGGAATTGGAGACCAGAGACGAGCAGTTTCTTGCCGAGGTGAAGGACAAGAGAATTGCCGTGCTGCTTTCGGGCGGCGTAGATAGTTCGGTGGTAGTGTGGGAATTTGCCCGTCTGGGCTTGCATCCTGACTGCTTCTACATCAAGATTGGACCGGAAGAGAAGGAGGAATGGGACTGTTCTTCTGAGGAAGACCTGGAGATGGCTACAGCCGTGGCACGCAAGTATGGCTGCAAGCTGCAAGTGATTGACTGTCACAAGGAATACTGGAACGAGGTGACTCGCTACACCATGGATAAGGTGAAGGCGGGATTCACTCCGAACCCCGATGTGATGTGCAACAGGCTCATCAAGTTTGGTGCCTTCGATGAGAAGATGGGGCACAACTACGACCTCATCGCCACAGGTCATTATGCACAGACCGAGACGGATGAGAACGGCGACAAATGGCTCGTTACGAGTCCTGATCCCGTGAAGGACCAGACCGATTTTCTGGCTCAGATAGAGAGTTGGCAATTGAAAAAAGCGATTTTCCCTATCGGTCATCACATCAAAAATGAAATTCGTGAGATAGCCGAAGAGGAGCATTTGATTAATGCCAAGCGCAAGGATAGTCAAGGAATTTGCTTCCTGGGGCAGATTAACTATAACGATTACATCCGCCGATACCTGGGCGAGAACCCGGGCGATGTGATTGAGATGGAGACGGGCAAGCGCATCGGCGGCCACAAGGGTTTGTGGTTCCACACCATCGGTCAGCGCAAGGGTCTGGGTTTCGGCGGCGGTCCTTGGTTCGTGATTAAGAAGGATGTGGAGAACAACATTCTGTATGTGAGTCATGGTTACGACCCTCAGTCGGCTTACAAGCAGGATTTCCCATTGCAGGATTTCCATTTCCTCACCCGCGAGGTATCGATGCAGAAAGTAACGTTCAAGATTCGCCATACGCCGGAGTATCATCCTGCTACTATCGAAAAGCTCGAAGATGGCAGATGGATGATTCATTCAGAGGAGGCGATTCACGGCGTGGCTCCCGGTCAGTTTTGCGTAGTGTATGATGAGAACCATCATCGCTGCTATGGTTCGGGAGAGATTACGGTATAATATAAGGTGAGATTACTGTATAAAGAAGAAAAAGGGAGTATCAGCAGCAATTTTGAATTTGCTGGGTACTCCCTAAATTTTATTTTAGGCATCTTGCTCGTGGGCGTAATTGGCGTAGTTACCCAAAATCTGTTCAATATGGATTACTTCAGGACAAGAGTCCCAAGTAAAGCCACCCCCCATGAGATACCAATTGTTTCTTTCTTTTACAGGCACTTTTTTCATGCTTGGGAAAGCAGAGATAGGCATCGTTATGGAACGGCCATCTTGCAGGGTAACTTCAAACTTACCTCTTTTGGGAAAAGATAAAGCCTTTATCTTTGGCTTCACATCCCAATAACCTTCTTTCTGATACATATTCTTACTTTTTAATTTTTATTATTTTTATTGTTTTACCTTCCTTGAATTGCTTCCATTGATGGAGTAATTTCGCTTGGTATTTTTTTACGATTTCAATGACTTCTTTGACTTGTTTGTCTGTTAAGTCACCTTGTTTTGCCAATTCAACATTTGGCTCTAGCCAAATTTTACAAAGTTCTTCTGTTCCTCGTTTACCAACATGAACATGAGCTCTGTTTTCATGGAAGTCTGTATTGTAAAACAGAAAGTTCCATATTATTTTGGCAGTTATATAAAGAAGTACTTTAGGCATAATCTAATGTTTTCTTTATTGTTTAAACTTATTCTTTGCAAAGATACAAAGTTTTAGTGAAACAATGGCATTTTTCCCGATTTATTTCTCTTAAAAAACTCAAATCTATCAAACTGCTTATAAAATAGGCGTTTCTGATTAAGTGGACTCAATGCATAATATAATAAGGTGAAGCCTTTCATCTTCTCCTTAAACTTCGAAAAATGGGGATTTCCTAATTAATGGGGATTCCCCATTTCTTTTTTTCTTATTACCTTTGCACCCGATTTTAGAATGATAACAAAAAAGATAACGAAAAAGATAATAAAAAACAGGATATTATGAATCGAATCGTAATGATGGCGATGGCGGGGTGCGGCATCGTCTTGCCCGTATCGGCCGATGCTGCAACTGTAGCTCATGCGGCTGATGCTGCAACTGCGGCTGCTAAGGCTGATGCAGCCCCAACTGCTGCCCATGCCGAAAATACTTCCCTGTCGGATAGCAGCAAGGTATTTGATATTGACGAAGTGGTGGTTGTTTCACAACCCAAGGAGGTGATGCGACTCCGCCAGCAGGCACTCAGCAGCACTTCTATGAGCAGTTCCTTGATGAAGAAAATGGGAGCCTCTGATTTGAGAGACCTTTCACTTTTTGTTCCCAATTTCGTAATGCCGAATTACGGCAGCCGACTCTCTTCTTCAGTTTACGTAAGAGGCATCGGAAGCCGCGTCAACAGTCCTGCCATCGGACTCTATCTCGATGGAATCCCCGTGATGAGCAAGTCGGCTTTCAATCTCCACAACTACCAGTTGAGTAGGGTGGATGTGCTCCGCGGTCCTCAGGGAACCCTCTACGGCCAGAATACGGAGGGCGGATTGGTAAAAATGTATTCCCACAATCCCTTTGATTATCAAGGCTCTGAGGTAAAGCTCAGCTACGGCAGCAAGTATTATCGCAACGTAGAGGCAGCCCATTATCATAAGTTCAATAATCATCTCGCCCTTTCCCTGGCGGGCTTCTACGAGGGAGAAAAGGGTTTTTTCAGAAACACCTTTACGGGCGAACGTTCCGACCAATATGATGAGGCTGGCGGCAAACTGCTGCTCAAGGCTCGCTTCAATTCGGGCTGGAAGATGGATGTGCTTGCCAATTACCAATACGTAGATCAGAATGGATTTCCTTATGGCAAGCTGAATCTGGAAACCGGAAAGGCGGATTTGCCTGCCTCTACCTTCCCCGGCACCTATAGAAGAAACAATCTCATTTCGGGTTTCAAACTGGGCTATTCGGGCAGAGGCTTCGATTTCTCATCCGTCACCAGCTACCAGTATCTGAAAGACCGCATGCTCATGGATCAGGATTATCTCTCTGCTCCCTACATGCACATCCTGCAGGAGCAGCTTCAGAACTCCTTCACCCAGGAACTCTCCTTCAAGAGCAATCGTGCCGTGGGCGGATTCTGGAATTGGGCCGTGGGTGGATTCTTCTCCCGACAATGGCTCAAGACCAATGGTCCCGTGTTCTTCGACGAGGCGATGACCACGCCGATAGGCAACGGCATTCAGCAGCAGATGTATTCCGCCATCCATGCTTCGATGGTGAAGACGATGATGGATAAGGGAATGCCCGAGGCTGCGGCCAATGCGGCTGCTACGGCTGCGATAGAGAAGGCGGGCGGCATCAGCATGGCGGTGAGCATGGGCGCTCCGGGCGTTTACCATACGCCGCAAACCAACCTGGGTTTCTATCACGAGAGCAATTTCAACCTCACCTCCCGACTGGTGGCTACGCTCGGCATCCGCTACGACCTGATGCACACCAGCATCCATTATCAGTCGGCTGCCTTCATGGCAATGACGGCAAACATGATGGGGCAGAAGGCCACCTTTACCCTGAAGAGTGCCCTGGATGGAAAGGCGAAAGATGATTACAATCAGATTTTGCCGAAGATAGGAATCACCTACCAGCTCGACGACCAGCAGAGCAATCTCTACGCCACCGTGAGCAAGGGCTACCGTGCCGGAGGATACAATATCCAGATGTTCAGCGACATTCTGCAAACCGAACTGAATGCCCACCGCCAGCAGGCGATGCGTGGCGATTACGACGTGCCTCATACGCCGGAAGATTACGAAAAGGTGAACCAGACGATTTCGTACAAGCCCGAAGTTTCCTGGAACTACGAGGTGGGAGCCCATCTCAATCTCTTCGACCATGCGCTCCATTTCGACCTGGGTGCCTTCTACATGAAGGTGAAGAACCAGCAGCTCTCCGTGATGGCTGGCAACTACGGTTTCGGAAGAATGATGGTGAATGCCGGAAAGAGCCACAGCTGCGGCATCGAGGCTGCCCTGCGCGGACAGCTTGCCAACGGCAAACTCGACTGGATGCTGAATTATGGTTACACCCGAGCCGAGTTTGACGAATACACGGATGGCGAGGGCGATAAGGCCGTGAGCTACAAGGATAAGAAGGTGCCTTACGTGCCGGAGCACACATTCTCGGCGATGGCAGATTATCGCCTGCAGTTTGATTCCAGCCTCTTGCGTAGCATGGTTCTGGGTGCCAACGTCAACATGCAGGGCAAGACCTATTGGGATAATGCCAACAGTTATGGTCAGGATATTTATGCCGTGTTGGGTGCGCACGTGGCCTTCGATTTGGGCAAGGTGCAGTTGAATCTGTGGGGCAAGAACCTTACGGATACCAATTACAACACCTTTGCCGTGGATAATGCGGCTACGGGCAAGCGTGAATACTTTGCCCAGCGTGGCAACCCATTCCAATGTGGCGTGGATGTAAGTTTCCGCTTTTAATGCTTACTGATAAATAAGCTTTTAATGTTTACAGATAAATAAAAAAAGGCTCATCGGCATTTTCTCCGATGAGCCTTTTCTGCATTTCCTATTGATTCATAATGCTATTCAGCAACTCCTGGCAGGCATCTTCGAGCAGCGTGATAACCAGCTCAAAGTCGCTGTAGTCGCCGTAATACGGGTCGGGCACGCTGGTGTATTCACGATGATTCGTCAGGAAATCGGCCATGCGAACCACCTTATCCTTATCCGCCTGGCAGGAAGCCATAGAGGTGATGGCGCGATAGTTTTCGTTGTCCATCACCACGATGGTTTCAAATTTCTTGAAGTCTGATTTCTGAAATTGGCGGGCGTGACTGTTGAAGTTGTAGCCATGCTCAGCTCCGCATTTTCTCATGCGGCTATCAGGCAGCTGCCCCACGTGCCAGTTTCCTATTCCCGCAGAATCAATTTCAAACTCATCCTGCAGCCCTGCCTTCTCCACCAGGCTCTTCATGATGCCCTCGCCTGCAGGCGAACGGCAGATGTTGCCCAGGCAAATGAATAATACCGTATGTTTACCTTTCTTTGTCATTCTTCTGATATTTATGATTCTTATTTTTAGCTTTGGATTTGAATCCTGCTAGTTTATTTTTTGCAAAGTTAGTATAAATATCTGTATTATGCAAGGGTTTTCCTCTCTTTTTGATTTTTTTTCAGTTCAACTTTTGAAAGTACTGTAAAAATAATAAATCTGTGTTGATCTGTGAAATCTGTGGGCGTATTAATTGTCCCACGGATTTCACAGATTAACACAGATTTCCACAGATTTTTTATCTCTGCACTATTTTTCTTTAGATGATAAAAAATCCCGAAAAAGAACAGAAATCTGCCTCTATCGGGAAAATTGAGAATATTTTACAAAAAAACTTACTTCTTAATTAAAACAAATGATTAGTCAATCTCCTCATCAGCCTCGTAACCGCCCATCTCGCGGATGGCGTTCTTCAGCATGGTGTACTGCTGGTAGAGGTTGTTCACAGCCTCCTCGCCCTTGGTGTAGTCGTGCATTGGCGCCTTGAGGAAGAAGCTCAGGAAGCGCTGGGTGCCGTAACGGCCGGCACGGGCAGCAAGGTCGCTCAGCAGGCAGAGGTCGAGCAGCAATGGAGCAGCAAGGATAGAGTCGCGGCAGAGGAAGTTGATCTTGATCTGCATAGGATAACCCATCCAGCCGAAGATGTCGATGTTGTCCCAACCCTCCTTGTTATCGTTGCGAGGTGGATAGTAGTTGATGCGAACCTTGTGGTAATACTGGGTGTCCTCATCGTTGCCGTGGCCATAGAGGTCTGGCTGAACCTCTGGCTTCAGGATTGTCTCCAGCGTAGAGAGCTTGCTCACCTCCTTAGTGTGGAAGTTGGCTGGCTCATCGAGAACGAGACCGTCGCGGTTGCCCAGAATGTTGGTTGAGAACCATCCGTTCAAGCCCAGGCAGCGGGTGCCGATGATAGGAGCGAAACCGCTCTTCACCAGAGTCTGACCCGTCTTGAAGTCCTTGCCTGCTATAGGCATCTTGGTCTTCTCTGCGAGTTCCCACATGGCTGGAATATCCACTGTGGTGTTAGGCGCACCCATGATGAAAGGCGCACCCTCGGTAAGGGCAGCATAGGCGTAGCACATAGATGGGGCGATGTGCTGGCGGTCGTCAGCCTTCATCGCAGCCTCGAGAGCTGCCAATGAGCCGTGGATTTCCATATCTACCGGTACGTAGATTTCTGTAGATGCGGCCCAAGCCACAACGATACGAGAGCAGCCGTTCTTCTCCTTGAAGTCGCGGATGTCCTGGCGCAGCGCCTCTACCATCTCCCAGCGGGTCTTGCAATCCTTCACGTTGTCGCCATCCAGGCGCTTGGCATAGTTCTTGTCGAAGGCAGCCTTCATAGGCACCACCTTCTCCAGCTCCTCGCGCACAGGGTTGATGTCTTTCTCCTTCAAAACCTCGGCATACATAGCAGCCTGGTAAGCATTCTGCGGATAAACATCCCAAGTGCCGAATACAATATCATTGAGGTCGGCCATAGGCACGATGTCCTTGTAGTGCAGATACTTCTTGTCTGCCCCCTTGCCCACGCGAATCTTATCGTATTGAGTCATTGAACCTACTGGCTTTGCAAGTCCCTTGCGAGCCATGAACACACCTGTCATGAATGTGGTAGAAACTGCACCACAACCTACGACCATGATACCCAGCTTGCCATCAGCTGGCTTTACTTTGTTTTGTTCCATTACTAACAGTCATTTAAGTCTTCTAAAGTTATTCTTTGAATTGATTGAACTCGTAGTGCAAACGGACGGGGTGAAAGCTTTGTTTCAGAATTGAATGCTTGGTTTCAAAATTGAATGCTTGGTTTCAGATGTCCGAATGCTGCTATTCTGATTGCAAAGATAATGAAAACCGATGGATAAATTGCAGTTTTCTGGATTTTTCTTCATTAAATTTAGAAATATTAGCATTGAAAAGAAAAAAGTGGCTATTTCTATAGAGAATTTGCCTATAAAATAACGGGATAGGGGGCTGAATTTGTGACAAAATGTAGGAAGATGTTTTTTTTCTTGAATATTTTCTCGTTTTTCTATTTTTTGCCGTATCTTTGCAGTTGAATGGAATTCATTTAATAACTGAGCCTTTTCTTAAAGTGTGCTCAATTAATAAAATAGGCTCAATTTAAAAAATAGGCTCAATTAATAAAATAAGAAATATGATAGACCGCTGTTACATCGAAATAACAAATACCTGCAATTTGAATTGCGATTTCTGCCCCAAGCATCATCGCCGGAAAAGGCAGTTGAGTGCCGGGGAATTCAATCTGCTCACAGATAGGGTGAGGGGTAAGGTGAGCTTCCTCTATTTCCACCTGATGGGCGAACCGCTGCTCCATCCGCTGCTTCCGCAGTTTATCAGAACGGCAAATGAAAAAGGGTTCAAAACCGTGCTCACATCCAATGGCACCCTGCTCCATCGCTGCCTGCCGCTGCTCGAAGCCCTGCCCCATAAAATCCAGCTCTCGCTGCATTCGCACGAAAGTAATGCCCGGGGCGAACTGGCTGGCTACATGCAGGAGGTGATGCAATTCTCCGTGCTGGCAGCCGAAAAGGGCACCTGCATGGTGCTCCGACTCTGGAACCAGGGCGGAAGAGACAAGGAAAACGAGGAAGTGATGAGGCTCATCGAACAATACGTGCCGAAACCCTGGAAGGAGCGCCCCGACGGCTTCCGCCTCTCAGACCATCTCTATCTGGAATTCGACCGGAAATTCGAATGGCCTACGGCTGGGGAGAAATCGGAAGAGAATCTAAAGGATGAATCGGAAAAGGAATCGGGGGATGAATCGGAAAAGAATTTGAAGAATGAATCGGAAGAAAATCTGAAGGAGGAATCGGAAAAGGAATCGGAGAATGGATTGGGGGAGAAATCTTCTAAAAAAGAAAAGAAGCAGCTTTTCTGCAAGGCCCTGATTAAGCAGATAGGAGTCCTCTCCGACGGAAGCCTCGTGCCCTGCTGCCTCGACCACGATGGCGATGTGGTGCTGGGCAATCTTCTGCATCAATCTCTCGAAGAAATTCTCGCTTCGCCCCGGGCGCAGGCGCTGATAGAAGGCTTCATGCATCACACGGCATCCGAAAAGCTCTGCCAGAACTGCGAATCTGCCCTGGCTGGCAACAGCTTCAGAGGAAAAGCCAGAAGTTCGGAAAAATAAAAGCTCCGGCTCGTAATTTCTCGGAAAAATCTCTCGGAAAATTTCTCGGAAAAATAAAAGTTCCGGCTCGTAATCTCTCCGAAAAACAAAAAATAGTAATATATAAATCTTAAAAAAATATAGCATGACAGTAACACTTATTATATTAGTTATTACGGTTGCCATGTTTATATGGGGCAGGGTGAGGGCCGACATCGTGGCGCTCACAGCCCTGGCAGCCCTGCTGGTTCTCGGAATCCTGACCCCCGCCGAAGCCCTGGCTGGCTTCTCATCGCCCATCGTCATCATGATGATAGGACTCTTCGTGGTGGGTGGAGCCATCATGCAGACGGGCCTCGCCAAGCTCACGGGCAATAAGCTCATGGCACTCTCGCGAGGCAACGAAACCATCACCTTCCTGCTGGTGATGCTCGTTACATCCTTCATCGGAGCCTTCGTCAGCAACACCGGAACCGTGGCCCTCATGATGCCCATCATCATGAGCATCGCAGCCGGATCGGGCATGCAGTCGTCGCGATTCCTCATGCCCCTCGCCTTCGCCGGAAGCCTGGGCGGAATGCTCACCCTCATCGGTACGCCGCCCAACCTGGTCATCGACGAGGTGCTCACCGAAGCCGGCTATCAGCCACTCGCCTTCTTCAGCTTCTTCCCCGTGGGCATCATCGTCATCGCCATCGGCATCATCGTGCTCATGCCCCTGAGCAAAATCTTCCTCAGCAAAAGCCAGGGAAACAAGAAAAAGAAAAACGCCAAGTCGCTCGACGACCTGGTGGATGAATACCGGCTGCTCGACAACCTGCATCGCTACATCGTGCCCAGCAGCCGCACCTCTGCCGCCCGCGATGAAAACGGCAACCAGCTTGACATAGTGGGCAAGACCCTGAAGGAACTCAGCATCCAGAAGAAATACGGCGTGAGCATCATCGAGATAAGAAACGAAAAGAAATCGCGACTCGGGCTGGTGAAGGATGTGAACCAGAACATGGCCAAGAGCAGCAGCACCATACAGGTGCACGACACCTTATATATAATAGGTGACGAGCAGAAGATGCAGCGCTTTGCCCAGGACTACGGACTCCGGAAGATGAAGGACGTGAAGATTGATTTCTACGACCTGGGATTGACCGAGATAGTAGTGATGCCAACCTCCAACTTCGTCGGCCTGCGCATAGGCGAGGCCAACCTGCGCAAGCGATTCGGCATCAACGTGCTGGGCGTTAAGCGAGGCTCATCATCCTCTTCTTCTTCTGAGGGAGGCAGAGGCGGCAGCGAATACATCACGGATAATCTGATAGCCGCCAAACTGCACGTGGGCGACATGCTGCTGGTGCAGGGCGAATGGACCAACTTGGCGCACCTCACCGCCGACACCACCAACTGGGTGGTCTTGGATCAGCCCGAGAAAACTGCCGACAAGGTGTTGCTTGATTACAAGGCGCCCGTGGCAGCAGCCATCATGCTCCTGATGATAGCCATGATGGTGTTCGATTTCATCCCAGTGTCTCCTGTAACGGCAGTAATCATAGCCGGACTGCTCACCGTGTTTGCCGGCTGTTTCCGCAACGTGGAGGCTGCCTACAAGACCATCAACTGGGAGAGCATCGTGCTGATAGCCGCCATGATGCCGATGTCAACGGCGCTGGAGAAGACGGGAGCCTCGGCCTTGGTTTCCCAGGGGCTGGTAGATAGTTTGGGAGCGATGGGTCCTACGGCTCTGCTTGCCGGCATTTACTTCACCACCTCGCTGATGACGATGTTTATCAGCAACACCGCCACCGCCGTATTGATGGCTCCGATAGCCCTTGTGGCAGCCCAGCAGGTGGGTGTGAGTCCATATTCCTTCCTCTTTGCTGTGACTCTGGGAGCCAGCATGTGCTTTGCCTCTCCATTCTCCACCCCTCCTAATGCGCTGGTGATGAAGGCCGGAGGCTACACGTTTATGGATTACGTAAAGGTAGGATTACCTTTGCAGATTATCATCGGCGTAGTAATGACGTTTGTACTGCCGCTGCTGTTTGCATATTAGAATTTGCATGTAAAGTTTGCATATTAGAATTTGCATGTAAAGTTTGCATATTTGCATAAAAAGAAAAGATGCTACATGGGGCATGAATCATGAGATATGAATCATGCTTGCCATGTAGCATCTTTATTTTAACATCAAAAAACGGCAGGTTCAAAATCAGAATACTTTTTGCTTTTCAATTCCAAGCATTTTGCTTTTCAATTCTAAGCATTTTGCTCTACTCGTATTCTTTTCTATAAATTAACGTGACCGTTGTCGCCGGTATCAGTCTTGCCAGAATCCGTGTTGTCGGAACCGCCACCATTTGTTCCAGAACCACCACCATTCGTTCCTGAACCACCACCAGGATTATTATCACCACCACCAGGATTATTATCACCACCACCTGGAGTATTATCCGGGTCCTCCACGCTGCCGCCATCGCCCGAGGTAACGTTCTTGATCACCTTGCCATCCTTATCGTAGCAGGTAATCTGTATAGCGGTACGCTGCAACTCCTCTTTGATGTCCACATTAGGCGTAAAGATAACGCGTCGGGCAGTAATGAGTCCACTTGCCACTTCCGCCACGGTTTCCACGCTCTTGGCTCTCACGCCGAATCTCATGGTTCCCAAACCAGGAATAGCTACGGAGTGGCCTTCGGTGGCCCATGCCTTGATCACCTCGCCGGCAGCATCCCAGCATGCCTGCATCACGCCACGGCTCACACCACTTCGGAGTGCAGCCTCCTTAATCACCTTGCTCTCAGAGAGCTTACTGTAAAGTTCAGTGCCGAGCACGAAACGATACTTACCTTTCAACTCACCCACCTGAATGAGTGTTTCCTTTGCTTTCAGATTAATTGCCATAATACTTTGAATTTTAAATTGTTAATACTCTGTAAACTATAAACTTTTAACTCTAAACTATCTAATAGTAATAGTAGGCACGAAGTGCGAAGAGTCGGCCCTTGTCGAGATGTTGTTCTCCTGCTGCTGCCGCTGGTTCTTCCCAATCACGAGTCCCGCCGTACACGAGCTGGTGAGGAAGGTGACGATGGCAGAGCATACGGCCACGATGAGATACTTAATGAATGCCTTCATGTTCTCTTTCATAAGCAATACGATTTTAAATTGTTAATACTAGCAATCCGGAATATTCTCCAGATGCCTTTTTTCATTTTTCCAACTGGAGAAATATTTTTCTCCAACTAGGAAAGTGATTTTCCAGCGCTTTCTGAATCACGATGCAAAGATACGAAAACAGCCACCATCAGTTGTGCGATGGTGGCTGATGCCGTGCGATGGCGGCACATTTTAAGCTAATAATTTTAAACTATCAACTTTAAACTCTCAACTTTAAACTCTCAACTTTAAACTCTCAACTTTAAACCCTATCCCGGTTCCCCCAGATAATCAACGATGGCCTTCACCTGTTTAGGCGAAAACGATTTGCTCGTCTTGCAGTATCCCATTTTCAGGAGTTTCTCCCATAGAGGGTCGCAGCGGCGAATCCAAGCCATCAGATGGTTGACGGCTGTACGTGGGTAACTCTCGGGAAAGTACATCAAGGCAAGTTCCTTCTTGGTGTACGTACGAATCTTGAAATCTTCTATCATCATAATCCTTCAATTTATTATAATCCTTCTATTTGCTTAAGGAATTACTTAACTCTATTTTTTCTCTTTCAGATAATACTCGCTGAAATCCTTGCATCCTGGTGGCAACTGGTGGTGCACCAGCTGGGGCAGAATCTCCTTGAGCTGCATGAAGAGGCTTTCGCCCGGCGCATCCCTATCGGGAAACATGTGCCACTCCGTGTGGAGCAGTTCTCCCATCTCTACCAGCCATTTCTTATCTTCCGGCTTCAATAGCGTGGCAGAAGGAATGGCTATCGCCTTGTGCCCGGCAGATAGCATCGCCCAGCAGTCGCTGCATCCCTCCGTAATGAAAAGCTTCTCGCCCGGCTTCAGCATCTTCACCACGGGAAGATTATAGATGCTGCATCGGGCACCATAAGGAAAGCGGAAGCGAGGAGCATCCTTTGAATCCTCAGTATCCTTCGAATCCTCCGAACTTGAAGAACCCTCCGAACTTGAAGAACCCTCTGGGCTTGAAGAACCCTTTGAATCCACATTTTTCTCTTGATTCTTCTTATAATCCAGATTTCGGTTTTGAATCCCAATCAGCTTCCCCTCCATGTCGAAGTAGGGAATCTGCAGCCAGTTCACGCCCTTTCTATCCGTCCACGAAGTCAATCTGCACCATCTCGCCACTCTCTCATCAATCCTTCTTTCCTCGAAAAGGAATCTCCTAGCCGCCCCGTTGAGCCAGGGATGCTCAAAGAATCTCGCATACTTCCCGGCATCGAAGGAAGAGGATAGGGAGGCATCCGAAGATGCTTCCGGAGAAGTCTCCGGAGATGCTTCCGATGAGGAAGAGGATAGGAAGGCGGGTGAAGAGGAAGGAACCACCTTCGAGTACGAATCTTCCAGATAAACCCCATTCACCTCTGCAAGCCATCGGCAAGCCGAGAGGAAATCCTTCCCCAGGTATTTCATCACCAGGTCGATGGTGCCCACGGAATCCTTCATGCACACATAGCAGCGGCAGCTGTTCCTCCTCGTGTTGAACGAAAGGCTGGCATGGTGGTCGTCGTGAAAGGGACAGAGTGCCTTGTGCCGCTTCACCACCATCCCCAGCTGCTCGGCGACCCCCTCAATAGGCAGGTCGCGCAGCTTCTGAATCTCATATTTCTCCATAAAAACTAAATCTAAATTCATTTATGTTCAAATCATCATTTCATCTCACTCTTAACCTTAGCTCCCGGCGCCCCCGTAAGATACTCCTGCGTCTTCGTGTAAAGCCCCGTCTGGTTGCAATAGGTGATGAACTTGCGATACACCCACTTGTAAAGTTGGTTTTTCGTGCCCTCCTTCGTCTTTCCCTGCGAAATGCGGAGTGCTTCAAGTTGCGCCTCGTTAAATGGATTAGGCAGATCATCGAGCAGGTTCTTCGGCCCTCTTCTCTGAGCCTCGCTCACCGAGTCGGCATCCTGGTTCAGCAAATCTGCGAAAAGCTGCGCTTTGCTCCAAAGGTCGTGATACACCAGCCACTCCACCAGCTCGCCCATTGACTTCGTCCAAGTCTGGTTATTCAGCACCCAGAGCAGGCAACCCGCCTTCCACGCCGACACGATGGAACGCTTCGAAATGTCCCAGAAAACATCGTCGTCAGTTAAATCGGCAAGTGTAGCCATGTCTTGAGCCAGCTGGTCAGTAAGTTTATTCAGTGGCTTGATGATGAACCTGCCCTTGCAGATGCTTAGCTTCACAATATACTCATCCAGCTTCTTATAGAAAGCCTCATCATATTTTCCCTGTCTCGGAATTCTGCCGTCACGTCCCATTCTCGCCTTATACGAGAACACCATTCGCCCGAATGTACCATTGAAGAGTTCGTTCTTATAGAACTTACGGGCTGCATACGGAGTGGAGGAGATGGTGAGGTTGGCACGGAGCACCGGATTACCGGTCACGCCATCGGCTGTAGCTCTTAATGCTCCCGAGCGTTGGCGGTCGTAGATGTTGCGCAGCATCTGCGAAATCTGCTTGTGCCCGCCGCACATCCTGTCGGCCATCTCCACCTCGGGCAGATTCAGGTACTGCGTTCTCTCGCCCAGGTTCTCGCATCCCATGGCGTTCAGGATAAAGGCGGCATTGGTTACATCGGCAGGTGGAAACCAGAAACTCACGTCGGGTCTTACAGGCTTTTCCTTGTTGGCCGACTTGGATTTAATCTGTTTCTGCCACTCCACGAGTTTCTCCAATTCCTTCTCATCATGTTCTCGAAAGTTTCGGCAGATGGCTTCCACTAAGTTTCCCAATTGTCCCTTGTTGCAGCCCGAATCGGCAACGAGATTGGCCATCATGCCACATGATTCCTTCCAACTGAGGTCGGGATACTGAAATTCCGTGCCGCTGACCTGCGCTCCAAGAATAGGGAAGAGCATCGGAACAAGGGGTTCGTGCATGTCTTTTGATACCTGAGAGAGCAAAAGTTGCACACATTCGGTGCCTTTTCCCAGTTTTGGCATCTTCGGAGCGGCGTTTTTTGTAATGTCGTACTTCAATTTTGTCTTGTTCATTTTTCGATAATAGTTTGATAATGAGCTTTCTAGAGGAAGTGGGGATTTGGAAAATCTTCCAATTCCAGTTCTTCCAGTTATTTTTTTGAGGATTTCCTTTCTCTTCTTTCTTTATATAACTATCTATATATTAATTAGTTATAGAATCTATAAAAAGAGGTTTTGTCTTGAAATACCCTTTTTGGAATATTGGAAGAACTGGAATATTGGAAGATTTTGTTCTTCTTATTCCTCTTCCTTTTATTCCTCTTCTTCTAGAAAGCCCCAAATCCTTCTTTGTTCTATCTCTTCAGCTGATACTCCACGATGGCATCTCGTGCCATCAGAGCCTCGGCAGCAATTGTCTCGCTGATGTTCACACCCTCATCGCAGTAAACCTTCAGGGTGAGCTGGATGGCGCCATCCTTGGTCTTCGAAACACGACCGTGCGCCAGCTTCCTGATCAGCTGCGACTGCGCTTTGAGCTGCGGCTTCGGAACGAATTCGAAGGAGCCGTCGTTCAACTGCTGTGCAACGCCGAGACGATGGAAGCGAGGCATGCTGCCCACCACAGGCTCATCGGGAGCAAACAGGAAGTAATTGGTATCATCGTAGTAAGCCATACCACTCTTCTGAGTGTGCTGGCAGTTCATCAACTTGTGGATGTCTGTAAATTCATTTTTCATAATTGAATGAATTTTAAGAGTAAAGGAAGCGAGAAACGTAGCGCTACTTACCTCCGGAGATTCCTTACTCACTCCACCCGGTTAATAATTTTAAACTAATTCAAGTAATTTCGAATCAGTGGAACTGATGACACTGATTTCGAATCAATTAAATTTATAAAAATCCGTCAAGAGAATATCCTGGAACACCTGTCCATTATATTCACGTGTAGAAAATCTGAGCGTCACTGCCACCACGTCGCCCGGTGCCAGTTTAAACGTGGCTATGTTTCCGAGCATCGTAGCCACGTATTGGTTCTCAAACTTTCCGCCCATTTCCTGCAGCACGATATTGCATTTCATGAGCTGCCCGTTCTCACTCTTCTGACTCTGCACAGCGAAGGCCTCTCCCTGCTGCACCACGCGCATCAATTTTGCGTTCATAATAATAAAAAATACGGAGATGATTCAAGATAAGCCAGAACCATTCCGGTTTTTGCCTTGTATCTCCGACGGGTGCAAAAGTAGGAAGAAAAAACATAGCATCAATGCTTTTCAAAAAGGCCTTCTCCGAAGTTCTCTAAAGTTCTCCAAAGTTCTCTGTTTTTCTCTGATATTCTCTCTACGTATAATCGCATTCTTGGCATAGAGGTACAAAAAAAAGCGACCGATACCTGAACAAAAATCAAGTATCGGTCGCTTTTAGCAAGCATTACTCATATCAGCAAATACCAGTCTCCATCATCTTCTAATCTTTATGATAGTATTTGCAGAAAGTCTTGTATTCGAATCCCGCCTTTCCCGTCGGCATCCCCATGCGTATCAATTCTTCATGGGCGTTTCTCGTGTTTTGAGGCAAGAGCACCTTTCCCTCCTTTTTCAGTTGGTTCAGCCGCATACAGATTTCCTGCACATCAAATCGCTTCACCAGCCGTTCTACTTCACGATGTACCTTCCACTCTTCCTCTTCTTCCAGTGCTGGATGCACGAAACGGAAGAGTTCTTTCTTGGCAGCTTCTTCCTGGTTTGTTTCATCTATGGTCTTGTTTGCTTTTGCTGCTTCTTTCTGAATGTTATTTGGTTCTTCCTGATCAGCCGTATTATTGTTGATGGTTACCTTTTGGTTGTCGTGAATATCAAACATTTTTTCAATATTCACGTTACCATTAAAATCCATTTTTATATCTGCCATAATTTATCTTCCTATTTGAACTTGCTCATTGTCATGAATGTCGTTAAGCTTTTCGAAATTGAAATTGGTCTTGGTCTTAGATTTCAGTTCCTCTTTCAAACGATTCACATCCTCACTAAATGCAAAGTTGTATTGCTCGTTGGTACTCATCAATGGGACTAGGATTCCTTCTATGGTTTCATTTGTAAGCCCCATGCAATTATCAACGATTATTTTTACAACTTCCTTTGCTTGCTTCAAGTCTGGATTGTTTTCCTTTAAGGAATCCAGTTCTTTCTGCATGAGGGAGACAAGTTGATCTAATTTCTTGCTGTAATCACATGAATCAATACAGTAGCCTTTCAACTCTTCTTCTTGTTCTGATTTTCTTATTTCATTGTACAAGGTCTGCCATAGTTCTCCATGTTTTAGCAGCAGTTGGGCTAGTGCATCTTTCAAAGCTGTTGGCTTTTTGGCATCCTCCCGACCAGCAGTTATGATCATGTAGAACAATACCGCTTCTTCGCACAATGCCTCAATTTCAGACTTATCAGCAAACATGCAACCAATGATGAGGTCTGCCCTGCAAAAATGTTCTGCTTTTTGCTTTATTTGCAGGGCTCCCATCCATACTTTTATTGGCGAAGGTGCTTGGTGTTGTTCTTCCATGAAGCAAAGAGCTGGGTAAAGCGAACAGAACAACTGGTCAGAGAGGAAAATTTCGAGCATTCTTGATTCCAGATTATTCATACACAAGTTTAATTTTGTTGAGGAATTCTACAATCAGATTAAATTTGGAGTCAAACAAATCATGCGAACTGAGTTCCTTGACGGCAATATCGGCAATTTCCTCAATTACAGGGCTTTCTACTCCAATCTTTCTAACCTGGCTTCCTTTAGGTTTGATAAGAATCGGTTTTCCACTTGCAGCACAAGCCTTGATAGCATTCAGCAGCCAAATGTCAGTAGGGTCAAGATTTACGCTCTCATGGTTCTGTCCCTGGAGATGCAAAGTCGGCTCACTATTAGTACGTTTGGCTAAGTCGGTGAAATATTCACCAACAAGGTCGCTTATTGCAGGAAGATTTGGATAACCAAATGGAAAATCAACATAATCGATACCCTTTAGATTCATACTTGAATTTCTTACCTGCCAAAACTCTGCTGTATGAAATTTGCCGGCTATGTCAAGGGTTAGGCGGTTTGAGAGCAACTTTAAACGAAAAGTGTTCTGCAAAATATCAGCAACCATACTAGCTTTAGAGAATGCTACATTGCGTTCGATAGCAATGATTTGACGGTCTTTACGATTGTCAATAATAACTAAACAAGAAGGATGATTGTCTAATTCTGAAACATTGAAGTCTGATTCAAGCTTTGCCTTTTTATTATTTGCAATGCGTATTACATAAATATCGCCTTGGTTGATAAACGAGCGGTATTTAAATTTTTCTCCATTGAATTGATAGTACTTTTCCTGTTCATTTTGCTCACATGCTAAATCATCAAGTACATTACCAAACAATTCCTGCTTTCTGGTAAGTGAATCTTGAACATTGACTGCCTGAAAAACCTCTGCTGGTAGTCCTGCCTGATTCTCCATTACAGGGCGAAACAGGTATTGAAAAATTTGAAATTTTGCCATTTTTATTTCTTCTTTTATTGATTTTACTTTTAGTAAAACAGTATTAGTTAACTCTCTTTCTAATGGATGGGGGATAGAATTATTCTTTATCCCCCATCACTCTTCCGAGAACTGTGTTTCTATAGGTGTTGAAGATGTTAGGCTTCAGCATCATGTAGTTTGGCAAGCTCTCAAGATATTCCAACTCAAACACAAGGCGTGGGTCTCTGTCGTCTGACTCGGGATGAATCTCTGCCTTGCTGCCTATGCGGGCTATGCGGATGAGATACAAATCCTTGACACCCTTGCCTTTGATGTAAGGCATGAAATAGTAGAGCTTGTTCAGCGCCACGGTTGATGGAAAAGACTTGGTCTTACCGGTATAGTAAATCTTTGTCTGACCACCATCCAGGAAATAATCAGTATTATCTTCCTTGACAAAGCCTACTAACAGACTCTTGTTCATATCCAAAGTGTAGCTCTTCTTTGGCTTGTTTATTTTCAACTCAGGATTCGTTTCTGAGAATAAGTCAAGATTCAGCTTTGGCTGAGGGTCACGCTTAACATCTATAGGGTGAGTGGAAGCTGGTTCCTTCTCATAGATGAAACGATAAAGGCTTTTGCCAATTTGCTGTACGATTCCGCACACCAAAGCATTTCCCATCAGGAAGGCTCTGCGGCCATCCGTAACATCTGGGTGCAAGGTGTGATTGTCCGGGAACATGTTCAGACGCTCTAACTCAATAGGAATCAGGCGACGGTAGCGGCCAGATGGGGTCTTGATAACATGCTTGAAGCGTGAAGCAGCAGCACCGCCCTCGCCTGTGATAATGGTGCGTGATGGCTTATCCAGGGAATCAGGGAATGCCATTCCACCTTCTGAGAAAAGATATTTGAATCCTTCTTTTGTTGTGCGCTCTATTTTCTTGGCTCCCTTTTCGTATTCCCATCTTGCTACTTCCTCTTCTGGGATGAAGAACTCCTCGGGAACCAGCGACTCATCAACGATATTGCCGCCAAGTGTCATAATTGGACCCTCGTAAACAGCTTCTGCATCAACAGAATATACGCTGCGATTGCGCATGATGCCGGCATTCCCAAATGGACTGTCTTTTCCTTCCTTGTTGAAATTGTCAGAAACCTCCTTAATAGTTCCTTCTATCTCGAATTCAGAGATGGTTTTGTCTTTTGGCTTAAAAGGAAAAGCCTTTGCCAGTACGCCTTCATAAAGCACCCAGTCTTTCAACTCTTGTACTTGCCTTGAAACATTTGAATCCTCACGATAACCTACAATATAGGTACGGCGTCTGCGTTGAGGCATTCCATAATCTGCAGCATTGATCACTCGCCATTCTACAGTATAACCTAGGTCAGCAAGTGAAGCAAGGATGATGGCAAAATCACGTCCACGCTGCTTGGCTGGTGAGCCGAGCAAACGGTCAACATTCTCAAAGAAAATATAACTTGGACGATTATCTCCCTTTTCGTTTAATATTCGATAAATCTGCCACCAAAGCACACCCTTCTTTCCCTCAATTCCGCCAGAGCGGCTAAGAGTTGATGCTACAGAATAATCCTGACATGGAAAGCCTCCGACCAGCAGGTCGTGATCAGGAATATCATTTGTAGGGACCAAATTGATATCCTTGTTACAATGACCTTTGTCGCCAAAACGTGCTCTATAGACGAGCGAAGCATCTTGGTGTTTGGTTGATGGTTCCCACTGGTTGTTCCAGATGGTTTCATAGGCATCTGATGCTCCTTCCAAACCGATGCGGAATCCTCCTACACCGGCAAAAAGTTCTACTACCTTTATTGTATTTTTAGACATTTTTATATGTATGGTATTTCTTGTAATTTATTAGCAATATATGAACCCTTGAGCCAGAAAAACTGTGGCAGCATTCTTATGCCGTTCACACATTCTGTTCTTGTATTCTCTGTCGAAATATTAGCTCCTCCTCGGAAGAATACTTTGTATTCGGAACTCTTTGGAAAGTTTGGCGCTCCCATATAGGAACCGCTATTGTTCATACGTTTATTACCCTTTTTGTCATAAACGTATTCCCATTCCAGTTCGTTTCTATGAATCAGATTTCTTGAATCTTCCCAAGTGCGTCGCACTTCATTTTCTATGAAATCTTCATCAAAGGCAAAGCGTTTGAACCCTTCAAAAACGGTTTTGCTAGGGTCTTTACTATCATGCTCACAGAAGATAGGGCAGAGGAAACTGTGCTCGCAGAAGTAATCGTACACATCTGAATCTTCAAAGTCAGCATCTCTATCTGCCCATTCCTCAAAGTCGATGTGCTTGAGCTTCATGTCCTCTGTTCTTCCACCTTGGGGTGTAATCGTGATGGTCTTTGCTATGATACCGGCTTTTTGGAAGTCAGAAATCTGATTTAACCTATTGCAATCGGTTCCGAACATGCGGATAACGCATTTAGCTGAAATATCCTTGACTTTAGCATCAATTCCAAGCATTTCTCTTAGCTCAGGCAGAGTCTTACCCTTATACATTAATGTAAGTGCATGACAGCGAGCATCTAACTGGGCGAAACTGGAAAACGATTCTTTCAATACAATTTCGTTCTTTGCCCTGCTTTTATCAAAGTGACCTCGTACAATATAGTCAACAAAAGTTTGTTTCAATCTGTATCGTGGCTTCTGGTAAGAACCTTTTGCAGTTTGCTTGAATCCAGGCACCAGCTCTATCAGCAATAGTTGCGGACGCAGAAGGTGGGTGAAACCAACCAATTGTTCGTTACGCTTTTCTTCATCAAGATAATCATGATAAACCTGTTGCAGGTGGTTGCTGACAATCTCCCAGTCGTTTCGTAATTTATCTTTTTCTTCTTGCGAGAAAGAATTGTAGCAGTAGTCAACAATCGGGAACTTGGCATAGCCGGAAGCAGGCACAACTTCGTATGATTTATATTCATAAAATATAATTAAAAGCCGTTCTGTTTTTTCCCAGAAATGAGAGGTGTTGAAGTCTGTCTGTATTGGGGGCTCAAAGGTAACATGTGTAATACTGATACCTTCCTTTGCACCTAGGTAAACATTATAAGCTTCTCCTTTTTTTCCGCTTACATTCTTCAGGTCTCTCTTGGGTACACGAACTCCAGTGGTCTTAACTTCCGTAAGAACACCATCAATCTCAATATCACATTCCTGTTTGCTGTCTTTCTTATAACCGAAAACAGATTGTTCTATTACGTCTCCAGCGATACCTGTAATCTTTTTACTTTCTAAGGTACGAGCAAACTGGTGGGATTTGTCAACCTCACCTAGAGTCTTGCCCTTTGCTCCTTCGAGAAGGGTATAGACTTGTTCTTTCGTAAATTTTCTATCTTCAGATACTGCCATCAGCTAAGTTTTTAAATTTACCTTTCATGCGTTCCTTACGCATGTTGACCGAAGTCAATCTGCAAAGGTACTAAAACTTTTCAGAAAACTTGGAGTCTGATCACGATCTTTAACTCTAATCTTTAGAAAAATCCTGATCTTTTGGCAGGCGTATTTATCTCATTAATTAAATTAAGGTCTGCATCTGCTTGCGCACCGCCTCATTAGTAATCACAAATCGGGTGTAGCTCTGGTAGGTTCCGTCTATCGTAACCATACCTAAATTGAAGAGTAAACTGAGAATACCATCGGGGGTGTTGATACTGGTGGCTGGGAAAATATCCAATAGATACCCTAAGGCGAATCCCTTGGTCATTATATCTTCTATGATGCTGGAATCGTGGGCAAACTCCTTGGCGTAGCGGATGAGCTGGCGAACAATCTCATGGTCTGTACTTGAGATTACTTCGTCTGTACTTGGGATTACTTCACATGGTTTCTTTGGAATCTCGTAATTGCTTTGAATGTAATTGTCCACAAAGTTGAGTACCATTGCGGGGTTGTAGATGGTAGCCATTCCGCATTCTGAATTATCAAAACAATAATTGCCATACCATGGCTTCATCACTTCTATCAGCTCATCCACGCTGTGGCGGAATGGCAGCACGCTGGCGTAATAAGCCAGCATTTCACGCACTTCATCCTCGGTGAATCCCACCATCTCGTTGAACTCCGGAGACAGGGAATAGTTGGTACCGATGTTGAAACCGCTGGTCAGATCATCCATGGTTACGGGACTTACTCCTGTAACAAAAACTCTGCCCAATGAATCTCCTGCGGCTCCCTTGATTGTGTCGAAGAAATGTCGCAGATATCCCTCGCCGTGAGTCTGTTCGCGATATCGGGTTTCATGTTCCTTGTGGGCAAGAATCTGATTGGTAAAGTGGTCGTATTCGTCGATGAAGAGATAAATCTTCAAGCCTGCTTCAGCACATTTATCGCATAGAAATCCCAATTGGGAAACGGCATCTTCCTTCTGGTTCATCTCTTCCTTTGTGTCCGGTGGCAAAAGGTGGGCGTATCTGCTGCAGAAGGAATTGAACTTGTTGTTGCAATGGGCATCAAGTCCTTTTTGATAATTATCCAATCCTGCTGAAATCATGGCAAAATTCAGGTGAAGGATGAGATAGCTGTTGCGTTCAGGGGTAGGATTCTCTCCGATGTAAAGCTTGCCGAAGAGGCTTTCAAACTTATCCTTCTTGTTGATGTCGTAATAGTTTTCGAGCATGGAGAGGGTAAGGCTCTTGCCGAAACGGCGAGGGCGAATGAAGAAGAAATACATGTTAGATTCTTCTATTTTCTCTATGAATGGGGTCTTGTCAACATAGTAACAATCTCTTTCCATTACATCCTCAAAGTTCTGCATTCCGTAAGGGATGCGTTTGCGATAGATTCGCTTTTGTCTTTCTATTTTTGCCATAATCGAAACCAACTTTTTGTTTTTATGCCGCAAAGTTAAGATTATTATTTGGAATACGCAAAGATTTTGGGGCTTTTTCTTGGTGGTTTATCAAAAAATGAGTAGTTTTGTTATCCCTAAATCTGCGTCGTAACTAATTGATAATCAACTAGGGAATTTCGGAAATTTGCATGTTAAACACCGAAAATGCACCGAGTTGCGAATCTAACAAGTTGCAGATACTCAAACAGTTGTATGATTGAAATGGAACAAATGTTTGATAAAATGGCTCGTTTTTCGCAAAAACGGTGCAATATGGTGGTACTTTAAGCCTTACTTTTCCAACATCTTTTTGGTAAGCCTATCGATAGTGTTCTGCTGGCTTTCGATAGTCTTGTTCTGTCTCTCGACGATAGTCAACAGATTTGCCTGATTGCCTTTCGTCAACTCTTCCCCCATTACCAGGTAGTTGGCGTCAACCCAATCTACCGCATTGATAATCTTCACCATGATATCGTAGCTAGGGGCATTTCTGCCCGATACGATATTCTTGATAGTCGTCCATGGCACACCTATTTTCTTTGCAAATGTCGCAACGGTGTGGCCCTCTCGTTCAATGATGCTGTTTACTCGCTCATTGATGGTTTCTGTAGTTACTTCTGTACCCATAATCTATAATTTCAAACAAAATGCTGAAAAAATATAAAATAATCAGTGAAATGTTTGGTAGTATCACTGAAATGTTATAAATTTGCAGCGTGTTAATAATTCTCACGGTGCAAATATACAAAAAATATCGCACATAATGATGATTTCAAACAAAAATTTTAAAAATATGGGTTTTAGTGAGTACATGAAGAGTCTTCCATACCCACGACGTGAGGTTGTGGAAGAGATTGCTGAGAAATGCAAGGTTTCTAATAATTCCGTCTATAGATGGATTCAGGGCAAGTCTAAGCCGAACGCTCTATGCAGAGGACTTGTCGCTGAGTATCTAGGTATGCAGGAGAGCGAACTTTTTCCGGATTGTTAATATGGAGTCAACCGAATTTTACAATACTCCCGAGGGTTGCGTTATGTACAAGCCGATAGGGAAGCCTGTCCAGGAACTTACGATTGATAGTCGAGCAGTCATCGAGGAGATGCTTGACACGATTAAGGTAAGATACCCGAAGGCGTTTAAGGCTCTATGCGAGCAATACACTGCGAGCGAATTGAACAGACAGGTTTTTGAGTTCAACATCGTATCTCGTTTCTGTCGCTGCAATTTTGGCGAATATGATGCACATACACCCGATGTCGATGCTGACGGATTCTTTCACTTTGAAGAAGTCAAGTGCCCGCTTCGTGGCGAATGCAGGATGGAAGGGGTAATCTGCAAGCCTGAGCTTGACTCGAAGCTTACAAGTCGAGAGCTTCAGATAATAGAGCTGATCTCGAAGGGGCTTCAGGCTCAAGAGATAGCTGACAGATTATTCATTTCCATTAAGACCGTGCAGAGACACCGGGAGAACATCAAGGCGAAGCTTCAGATGCGAACCCTGGCACAAGTCTCGGCCTATTACCTCGAACACGTTAGGGGGAAGTAGTTATGGCAGCTGAGAAATGCGCAACATGCAGCGATGGCAGAACTTGCATCAACGGCAGGTTCTGTCTCAAAATGAAGAAATATGTAGAATATACTGATAAGCCTGTTTGTAGCAATGAGCAATAAGAAATGGACCAAAAACGATATAGCTTACCTGGTAGATAACTACGGAAAGGTAAGCCTTGAAGAGATGGCTTCCCGCCTTGGGCGTTCGACAATGGCCGTCCGCCTGTATGCCCTGCGGCATAGGTTAGACGAGAAGCACCAGGTAGTAAAGGAGAATCGACTGAAGAAACTGCTGGAATATCGATTCCGTCATCTCGAAGATTTTCATCCTAGCAGATTCTTCTTCAAGGAGACGGGTATTAACCAGGTGAGATACTGGGATCTATTCTTTGGACGCAAGTCTATCACTCCGTCTGAATATAAGGCTGTGGCCGAATACTTCAATATTACAATATCCGAAGCATTCGACTCCCTTCAGCTTAATCTATTTGAATAAAAAAACAATGCAGAATACGAAAATCAACTCAGACTTCATTAACGATGTCAAGAGCAAGTTAGATATCGTTGATGTAATAGGTGCTTATATCAATCTTCAGAAAGCCGGTATCAATCACAAAGGTATATGTCCGTTCCACCAAGATAATCATCCATCGATGATGGTAAGCAAGACAAGGCAAACGTATCATTGTTTTGTGTGCGGCGAGCACGGAGATGTTCTGGACTTCCTTCAGAAGTACAACCAGATAACTTTTACGGAAGCCTTGCGTTTAGCCTGCAAGCTTGCCGGTGTGGAATTCCCGGAGAAGGAAGCCACTCCCGAAGAAAATGCCGCCTATAGATTATTGGAATCTCGCCGTATAGTCATTGATGCTGCGGCTAAGTTCTACCAGGGCAACCTGTCGCAGGCAGAAAGTTTTTTGAGAAGTCGCGGATATGATAGCAGCGACAAGGCACTTGCCGAATATGGTGTAGGCTATGCTCCTTCGGGTAATGTTGCTATGCGTAAGCTTACCGAACAGGGGTATAACCTTCAGCTCTTGACAGATGTCGGGATTCTCGGCAAGTCACAGGATGGAAGAAGCTACGATTTCTTCCGCGATCGCATCATGTTCCCGTTCTACGATATATCGGGTAGAGTTATCGCTTTCTCGGGCAGAATCGTCACCCCAAACGATAACGCAGGCAAATATGTTAATACGGGAGAGACTCCGATTTTCAGAAAAGGTCAGCACATTTTCGGACTCTATCAGGCGAAAAAGGCAATAGCCAGAGCTGGCTTCGCCTACCTGGTAGAAGGCCAGTTTGACGTGATCACCCTTCATCGATACGGGGTAGAAAACGTAATTGGCGGTTCCGGAACAGCATTTACAGACGATCAGGTAAGACTCATTCTGCGCTTTACGCAGTCTGTAGTCATGATATATGATGCAGACGATGCCGGAATAAAGGCGGCAGTCAAGAACTGCGAACTGCTGCTGAAGGCAGGCATAAGTGTAAGATGCGTTCGGCTTCCGAAAGGGTATGATCCGGACAGTTATGGCCGACTCTGCAAGGAGGAACTGAAGCAAAAGCTCTTTGACATTACAGAGACCTTCCCGAAAGCGCTAAAGAGGATGCTGGTTCCTCGCGGCTGCAAGGATGAAGCAACCATTGCTTCAGCTATGAATACGATATCCAATCTGGTAGCGTGTGTCCAGGATGCAGGCTTGCGTCTGGAATACATGAAGAGTATGGCCAAGGATTTCGACACCAAGACGACAATCCTGGAAGATAAAGTGCGAGATATACGTCGTAACGTGAACGATGTCAAGAAGGAGAGCATGAAGCAGGGCATCTTTGGCATCGATAGTCTCAAGGAGAATCTGAGAAACAGCGAACCGGCGGTTATTACCTCATCTATCGACACCTTCCTGGAATCGTATGGAGATAACCCTATCGTGTATGCAGCAGGAATGCCATCATCTACAGATATACAGAACCTGCGCCGTATCTGCTGCTATTTCGTAACAACAGAAGAGGGATGCGCTATCAACTCAACTACGGGCGAGGATAGTGCCTATTTAGCCACTTTGGCAGAAATGTATAAAGCCGGAATCTCGCAGATACGGGTAACGCACGAAGACAAGGTGGAATCCTTCATAGACTTCTATATCCGCATACATGGAGACTTACTGCCCGGCTTCCTCGGCGACAAGGTTCCGATTATCACGAGATGCATTGAGCTTACAAGCTACGCAGAAGAGACTGTAATCACTGTCAACAAGAATCATTATTGCAGCAAGCTTGGCTTATCCAAGGGACAGTTTGACGAGATCCGAAAGCCATTCGTCAGTAAGCGCAAGAACGTTCTGAAGGCGAACGCCCTGAAGGATGACTTGTATGATGACGATTTCGATGGCGATGAGGTTCCGAGCTACGCAAGAGAAGGCGAATATGCCCAGATGTTCCGTGAGTGTAAGTATTATCCCCGACTGAATAAGCAGGGCATACCGGTATGCTACATGTTCCAGAACAAGAACGGGCGGGGCTTCTCGCAGGTGGCCGATTTCTACATGGTCCCACTTCTCCATATCTTCAATGAAGACTTCGAGCAGAACAAGCGAGTACTGAAAGTTAATCGCAGATATTTCGACAAGCCATTATATATTGAGGTTCTGTCGTCTTCTCTAAAGAAGATGAGCACTATCGAGGATGTTCTTATCAACTACGAAGGCGTGAACTTCACGGACGGAGAAGAATGGCAATGGAGGCGTATCAAGGAGTATATGAGCCGCCATTTCGTTCAGTGCCGCGAAATCCAAACATACGGCAATCAGCAGTCTGAAGGAATGAGCAGAAAGACCGATGAGCAGTTTTTCGCCTTCGCCAACGGCATAGCCCATGAAGATGAGAACGGAAAATATGTGTTCGAGAAGGTCAACGAGCTGGGTGTAGTGACCCATAATCACATGAATTACTATCTCCCTGCCTTCTCTACTATATATGCCGGATCCGGAAGACAATCCGACAAATATGAGCTGATATCTCAGCTGGTGTACGAGGATATTCCAATAAATAAGCAGGTCACGTTCGAGAAGTGGGCATCGCTCATGGACGAGGTGTATAAAATCAACGATAACGGTAAATGGGCGATAGTTTTCGCCCTGATGTGTGCCTTCAGAAGCAATATCCACTGCCTGGACAGACTCTTTACGGCTCCGTTTTTTATGGGTCCGATGTCTTCAGGTAAGACTCAGATTGCGATATCCATCCGCTCTCTGTTCATAAGTCCTACCATTCCGATATTCAACCTTAATACAGGTACTGATGCGGCCATGAGCACCATCATGGGTACATTCAGAGACGTTCCGGTTGTTCTTGACGAATACAATAATAAGGATATCTCTGACACCAAGTTTCAGGCTCTGAAGGGTATTGTGTATGATGGAGACGGAAAGCAGAAGCGCCGTGGAACCTCGGGAAGGGATATCGAAAACGACAAGGTATTCGCACCTGTAGTCATCTGTGGCCAGGAGACCCCTCAGCGAGATGATAATGCCCTGATGAGTAGTGTTATCATCTGCGAGGTCCCTAAGCCAAAGAATAGAACCCCAGAGGAGACCAAGCTATTTGAGGAACTCAAGAATATAGAGAAGAATATAGGATTATCTAATGTATTGCTGGAAGTTTTATCACTCAGGCCAGCAGTCATGGATCACTTCCGTGCACTCAAGCAGGAAGCCTATAGCGAACTAAAAAGCGATGTGGTTAATTCGGGAGAGATGGACCGACTCATGAAGACGGCTTCCCTCTTCCTTGGAATGGTGAAGCTCGTGGAGCGATATTCCAAGCTCAAGTTGCCGTTCACCTACGATGAGTTCTTCGCCCTCGTACAGGAAAAAATCAAGTTCCAGCTATCACTGATCCGAAGCACAGACAAGCTTGCCATGTTCTTCAATGCAGTCAACAACATGATAGATACCAAGCAGGTGCTCGTTGGCCGAGAGATGCTCATCGAGCAGCCTAAGAGCGTTACTGGCAAGGATTCGCATGGAGACAAGAAGACATTCGGCTTCGACCCGGGTACACATATCCTCTTCCTGCGCCTAAGCAGCGTATATTCTATATACGACAGAAGTGGCTACAATAGCGAGAATACTACGCTATCAACGCTCGAACAGAATCTTCGCTCTCATCCATCATACATTGGAACCGTACCATCCAGGCGCTTTACCTGGGAGGAGACCGTCGAGGTAGCCAAGCAGGATGACCAGGAAACGATGGTAAGAGTGCGTAAGGAGCGCTCTACATCCACAAGCGCAATTATCATCGACTACGATAAGTTCATGGAGATGTATAATATCGATTTCCGCCGCGGAGAGAGCATATATACCGAGTCGGGTGATCAAGACACCCAAGGCGCAGGTAAAGCCGCTATAAGCGAACAGGAAGCCGCATACAAGCCAGGTATGATACCATTCGACCAGACCGACAAGGGGAAAAAGGGTAATACTCCATTCTAAACTATACCCTTTCTCATCCCTTATATTAGGGATAAAATACCCCAATTTAATGGTACAAAGATACAAAAAAATATTCGAGAAAACCAAGGAAAAATCACATTAAATTGAGTTGAATTTTGCATATTCTTACCCACGCAAACCCGAGAGGGCAAGCGTGGGTATTTTTTTACACACGCTTGATGTACAGACGCGAAAAATCCCCCGAACCCCCTAATTTTATAAAAAAAACAGGAAAAGCGATGTTTTGAAAATGTTTTTTAGAAAAACACCTTCCTACAATCCTACAAATGCATTTCTTTTCAAACTATTATATTTATCTATTTATCTTATTATCAGTGTTTTATGTTGGTTTTGCGGTTTTTAGAGGTTTGTAGGAAATACTGTAGGATTGTAGGATGTTGTAGGAAATAGGAAATATTTACATTTTGCCGTTTCCTACAATTCCATCCTACAAAATACCCCAATTTGTTGGATTGTAGGACGTGTAGGAAGCGAAAAAATGAGTGTGTAGGTTGAAAATATGTTTGATAAAATTTGCATAAGTCGTTGATTTTTAGTATCTTTGCATTTGGTAACCTGCAATTTGTAGGATTGTAGGACGGTAGGACGCAAAAATAAGAAAAAACAATATGGAAAAAGAAAAACGTATCTCGAAACGAAGTGCATCCATCAGAATTGAACCATATCTGGCGGAGTACATTCAAAAAAAGCTGGAAATCGACCCGAAAACGGGTGGAGTAAAAATTCCGCACACTACAGATTTGTATCATGTGGTGTGGAATCTCATGTCTAAGCCGGATTCTCATTGTACGGTTCCCGAGGATGCCAACCTGAAGATATTCCTTCCATCTCGCCGATCCAACATGGACGGCCATCCCGGGAAGGACCCGGCTTACTTCAACTATCTCTCCGTGTCAGCCGCAAAGAAGATAGAAGATCACATTCGCCTACTCTTCAACTTCGAGTTCCATCGAACCATGATGGAGAACGAAGAACTTGGAAGGCCTAAGCGGAATCAGGATGTCGTGTATGATTTCATCAAGATGTACCATCTGGAGTCGATATCTCCTGACGCACTTCTGAAGAACTTTTATCGCTATAAACAGCGGCTTGTCCCGAAAACTCCGAGAAAATACCAAAAAAAGAGAGGTGTTTAATTATTTTTAATACATACCGAGTATAAAATATTGTCACTCAAAAATTCGCAATAATCACTCTAAAAATATGCATTATGATAGAATTTTCTTGTCTTGTGGGCGTTTCCCTTGTAGGAAGTCCTGAAAAATGGAATATCTTCATGGCTGACCCGTTCACCTTCGAGCCATCCATAACAGAGGAGAATGGTGGCGTGTATTGGGATTGCAGTAAGACTTTCGTGGTCGATATCCCCGATAGTGATACAATCAACGAGTTTAGAACGGCTCGTAATGCCATTGTGACCATCTATGACGTAAGCCACATAAGCGCAACGCAGGACCCTGTGGAATACAGAATTGGAACAGAAGATATCCCGGCGAGGGTGCAGCTTATCAAGCATCCCAACAAGGCGAAGCTGATAGTTAAGTGCAAGATGCTCACGAATCCGCTTGGTTAGGGTCTTTTCTATACCTATTATATATATGTACCTTTGTAGAAAACTTAATTAAGATGGATGAAATACAGACCCTTCTGCTTTCCACTTTACCGTTATGGATTACAGGGGATGCCTACCGCCGACTGATGGTAGCCGCATTCCCTCTGACCGGTATCGTGGCGAGTATAGAACATAAGAAAGCTGAACAGGCGATGACACTGTCAGAGGTCCGGGAATATCTCAAGACTCATACCTGGTATCAGTACGAGACGCATGAAGCACTTCAGGCGATATCTTCCAAGGCCGCCCAGCGTGACGAAACCAAGAACGTGATTCTTACGGACGAATTCAGTTCACCTTCTCTCGATGACGGAGCAATCGCCTATCATCGTGTTTTCGGAGTCGTGACCGCAGATAGCTACTGGTACTTCTCTTCCAAGCAGCTGGAGCAGGATATCATTGCGGCAGAGAATAATCCTCAGATATCCGCCCATCTCCTCCATATTAACAGCCCAGGCGGAGAAGCGTGGTACATGGACCGGTTAAGCGAAACCCTGCGAAGCGCCAAGAAGCCTATCCTTGCCATCTACGAGGAGTACTGCGCATCCGCAGCCTACTACATCGGTTGCCATGGACAGAAGTTATACGCTACCACCAGCCACGACTTCGTAGGATGTATCGGAACCATGTGTTCCTTCTGGAACTTCGAGCCGTATTTCGAGAAGCTCGGATTGAAGAAGATTGTTGCCAAAGCTACCAACTCTTCCCGAAAGAACAAGGTTTTCGATGACCTGAAGGACGGAAAGTCTGCTGACTACATCAAGAACGTGCTTGACCCAATGAATGAGCAGTTTCTTTCCGAGGTGAAGGCGATGCGCTCAAAGCTTTCGGATCTGGACGATGACGCACCGGTACTTCAGGGCGAGAGTTACTATACCGCTCCGGCTGAGGAAGTGGGTCTCATCGATGGCAAGCGCACCTTGATGGAAGCGGTTGCGGAAGTAGCCCAGCTGGGCGAGGCCTACATGGGTACGCAGAGCCTTTATGGATTCGGTTAATTCATATTTGTTTTTTGTTTGATCTATAGTTGTTTTAATGTTTAAATTAATTGGTTAATTTATGAATTTCAAAGCAAGACTTACCAAGATTCTCGAGAAACTTGGCTTTACCAAGAAGTTCGAGAACAAGAGCCTTACCGCAGAGGAGTACAAGACTCTTTGCGAGGCTTATCAAAAAGAGTTTCAGAGCACCCTCATGGATGATCTCGCCGCAGAGAACAGTGCAGCCGAAGAGGCGGAGCATCAGAAGCAGATTAATTCGCTCTATGCCATCGTCTCAAAGGCAAGCAAGTCGAAGGATGATAATTCCGACGGCGATGGAGATGGCGGCGATAATGATGACGATGATGGCAAGAAGAACGAGAACAGCCAGCAGAACGCTGGTACTCCGCAAAACGCAAGTTACGAGCAGCTTACAAAAGCAGTATCAGAACTCGTAGAGAATATGCAGAAGATGGCAGAGAGCACAGCTCCTGATAAGCCTGCTGCCCATGTTACCGCTCCTTCTATTCCTATCAATGGCTTCGAGTCGAACGATAGCTACCTCTTCGGCATCGAGCACGCCCTGTTCGATATGAAAAAGCGTTGGAATAAGATTACGGCTAACCCAGCGCTGGCATCAGCATCTGAGCCTGACGAGGAATCTGATGGCAAAGCATTCCGCAAGGAGTCTATGGCATTCGCCAAGTCTCTTCAGCAGCGCTACAAGTATCATCAGAGCCGTAACGAACTCGGCGATGTCAAGGCTCTCGCATCCGGTCAGTTTGCCACCAACTATAATGGCGTAGATAATGCCGGGTTGGGAGATCAGTTCGTTATTCTCCGTCAGGACGCTCTCATCGCACGCATTCTCGAACTTCGCAATCTTACCGAATATTTCCCTGTTCGCTATGGCGTACAAGACCGCGATGTCCTCTTCAATGCATTCTTCGATGAGGTATCTCAGGGCTACCAGCCAGGCGAAATCTACAAGGGCGGTATGCAGATCGAGAACGAGATGGGTTATGTAGATGATGCAATGATTAAAGTGCAGTTCGGTCCGATGAAGGAGATTGAGCGCAAATACATTGCTTATCTCAACAAGGAAGGTTCTGACCCTATCAAGTGGTCAATGATTGAGTTCTGTCTGCTCAACCTCCTAAAGAAGGCTCAGGACGAGCAGAACCAGCGCCGTATGCGTGGCATCTATGTGAAGCCAGAGGAGGGCCAGCCATCAAGTTACCTCAATGCCGGTACCGGTATCTGGTACACTCTGCTTCGCTATATCCACGACTACAGCATCAAGCCATTTGCCAGCAAGAGCTACAATACCTATACTTCAGCCAACATGCTGGATGCGGTTAAGGAGTTCATTACTGATGTCAAGACTCACCTCACTGAGGGCATGACGCTCGACAAGCATGTGCTCTACCTCAACGAAAATCACATTGACTGGTGGCTTGCTAATTGCCGTGAGACCTATGGTAAGGATCTCGACTTCACGGGTCCTGATGGTTATAAGAACCGTGTTCCAGACTCTACCATCCAAATCAAGTGGCTTCCATACGAGGGCAAGTCTTGTTGGATGTTCATGGATGTTCCTGGCAATATCCAGTTTGTCGAATACCTTCCAGGCGAGATGTTTGCCGTGAAGATGGAGGAACAGATGGAGATGGTTCGTGCATGGAGTACCTGGAAGGAAGGATGCGGTGCAGCCTTCACTGGCCGAAAGTTCGAGACCAAGGCAGATATGGACGAGAACGATTACGAGTTCCAGCAGATCTTCACAAACCTTCCTGCTGCCACCATCGGTGCAGATGTAGATGCCGCAAACGGCTTCTGGCATATCACGGACTCAGCTACTACCGCTACCGCTCTCACCGATATCAAGAAGGCGAAGGCAGGTGTAGCTTACTGTATTGAGATTGGTGAGGGTGACACCAAGCATCAGCTTACCATTGCCAAGAGCGATAAGTTTGCCAATATCACCGCCGCGTGGACTCCAACCCAGGTGGGTGACTACATCATGGTTATCCTTGGCAAGGACAATAAGTTCCGTGAGCTGGAGCGTCGTGTAGGCGGCAAGCGAACCATCAACAAGGCCGTTCAGCCAAACGTTCCTGGTGGACGTTAATTCATAATATGTAGTATTAAGTTGTTTGCCTAGTAGGAGGGGCACATCATGTGCCCCGCCTACCTTTTCAGAAAAAGATTATGAAGAAAAATAATATTCCAGTACGCCATCGTGCGTACAACCCGAACAAGGGTTATAATTATGCCCAGCACAAATGCCGTCTTCTCTTTATGACGATTATGATGGTAATGAGCATCATTTCGCTTCTTCAGATGTTTGATGATCCTACATCTTCCATGGGGATTGGCGGTACAGGAGTCTCGATGGCTGCCTTTGTAGCTTTAACTACTATCGGTGATGTAACAGACAGAGATACTCACGGTTCTGCCATCGCTTACCAGGTGGTCCTGGTTCCTACATCCCTTGTAGATATATCCAAATCGTTCCCTCAGCCGGACAAGGACAGAAAGGTGAAGGCGATTCCGTTCAAGGCAGCAGCCGCCGACACCCTGAAGGCTTACCTTTTCGATGCGCACGATATACCAACGTTTACCGCCACCACGGAGAAAGGTGATATTACTACCTCTGGCGAGAATAATGTTGTAATCGTGATGGGTGGAACCCGAGTAGAACTCTACAACTTCATCGAGGAGTATGCTGGAGGCAAGTTTATTATCCTCTACAAGCATGTGAAGGATCCGCAGTGGTATATTCTTGGCGAACCTGAGCGACCTATGATTCTCAATAACACGGAGACCAAGGACGATAAAGACGGCCGCTATACAACCTTCACCTTCAAACGTACATCTGTAGATTTGCCGTGTATGTATGCCGAGGATCCTCTTAATGTCACTACACCAGAAGAAAGTCGTGCAAATAGCGATACGGGGCAGAGTGTAGCTTCATCGCCAACGCCAAAGAATAAGCTCTCTTAAAGTTTTGTTTTCTCATTTTATTTATTATTAGTTGAATTGAAGAAAGGTGTGTCGCCATCAGATAGGTGGCGCACCTTTTTATAATATATACAAGGTATGATTAACAGAAGAGAAAAATTACAGCTTTTCAACAAGCTGAGAGGAGAAGATCACGCCATGGCTGATATTTCCCTCCTGGATGACGTTCAGCCAAACCATCCCAAACTTACCCGTTTCTCCAGAGATCCTAAGCGTTATGCCGACGAGATTCTTTATACACTTCTGGATTTCTGTGATGAAGAAGAAATTACTGGCAATCGAGAAGTTTATGAGGGCACAGACGACGATTCGAGTGATACTTCAACAGAGGAAGAGCAGAAACTTCTTGATGGTTCAAGTAATACTCAAATAGAGGAAGAACAGAAGCTTCTTAAAGATTCAAGTAATACTTCAACAGAGGAAGAGCAGAATCTTTCAGGCGGTTCAAGTAATACTTCAGCTGAAAAAGAGAAGGAACCGTCTGACGATTCAAGTAATACTTCAGCGGAGGAAGAAAGCAAAGAGTCTTCGGGCGATTCTCCAGAAGAGCCTTCCGATACTCCATCCGATGCTCCTTCAGACACATCTGAAGGTGATCCATCTCCGGGACCTGATGCTCACGATACAGCCGGGCAGGATGAGGACTCAAAAAAAAAGTAGTTCAAAAGGAAGAGGAATATCCTAACATCGACTGGGACAACCTCTCCAACGAGGACGTGCAGATGGCAACTGTCATCTACAACGACCGCATCAACACATGGCGCAAAATGAAGAAACTCGACGAGCTTCTGGATAAAAAACCAAAGGCGAACGATGTGGCTGCCATGGCAGAACTCCGCATCCGCAACCTTCAGGCATTCGATGAGCTGAAGGCGTACAACGATACAGGCAAGTTCTTATACAAGCATCCGCTGCTGAAGGGCAAGTCGGAATTCGATGAACTCGTGAAGCTTTTCAAGAAGGACCCTGCCGAGTTTCTTCATAAGCACAAGAACACGCTCGATAATATCAAGCGCTACAAGAGCTACATTAAAAGAGATGATCGCAAGGATAAACGTGCCAGCGACCGTGAGAACCTCCAGCGCCATCAGGAACGTGAACGCATGTTCAAGATGGTGATGGAGCAGTATAGTGATAAATCAGATAAATCAGAAAAAACAGATGGACAAGATGGATAAGACGGAATTACAGAAGATTGCAAAAACCTGCGTTTCGATGGTCAAGAACGGAGGTGTGCTCGAACAGGCTCAGCTAGAGGCTGACAAGAAAATAGCTGAGATGGCATCCAATGGAGACCTCGATGCCATCAAGCTTCTGAATGAGCGCATGCAGGACCGGGAAGAACTTAAACTGAGAAAGGAACTTTTCGGCGTATGAAAAGCGAGATAGAAAAACTGGAAAGCGTACATCCCGACCTTATCACCACCTTCCTGACTACAGGCGATGGTGAAGGCATCCCGGACGATGTACAGATCTTCCTGAAGCAACTTCAATGGGCTGCCGAAATATACGAGTATGAGCGCAACATAACCCGTGGCGCCCGCCAACTCAAGCAGCGCATAGCCGCACAGCAGAAGATTACCCTCGATGTGCGCACCTGTATGACACGCATCAACCAGGCGATATCTTACTTCAACGTGGATTGCAACGTAAGCATCAAGGTCTGGGAGAATGATTTTGCCAACAAGTATGAAGACCTCGCCAAGCTCTGTTCTGCAAAACGTGATTACAAGATGCAGAAGGCCTGCATGGACCAGGCTCTGGAATGCCGCCGCCGTGCATCCGAGCAGGCAGAAGCCGACCGAGACCTCGGCGTGGTGTTCCTTATCACTCCGGAGGTCACTCCGGAAGAGCTGGGTTTTCAGAAAAGGAGTCTCAAGGAGATTGCCGCCAAGCACAACCGCGGCTTTTATATTTCACTCATCGATGGTCTGCCTATCGAGAGTTCAGAGAAGAAACGTTTGCTTCGTGATGCTGATATTCAGGAAGCGGAAATAGTGGAGGAAATAAGCGATGAGCCAACTGATATTGAATGATAATACCATAGGGGAGTTCGAGCATTACTACATGAATAACATGCAGCTGCTTGCCAACATCATCGACCCAAATATGCTTTTTGCCGAGGTAGCCCGTGCCGGAGGTAAGACCGAAGGCGTGACGGGTCCCCGCCTGATACGTGTGGCCAATGATATGCCAGGGGAGCTATCTTTCCTGGTTCACAAGACCTATGTGGCGCTGATGACCAACGTCTGGCCTAACATCCAGGCATACTTCTCCCGTCAGGTAGTAGTGAACGGACAGCAGCGCTCCATGCTTGAATATGGTATCGATTACGTGGTAGGGGAGAGCACGCTGCCTTCCCATTTCCGTAAGCCCCGATATCCGATAGCCTATGCCAAGCACAGCGTGATATTCCGCAATGGCGCCCACCTTCAGCTGGTATCCAGCGACCAGCCGGAATCCGTGGCAGGTAGAAACGCCGTGCACGCCTTCGTGGAGGAGATGAAGCATAACAGCGGAGAGAAGCTCAAGACCCGACTGTTCCCATCCTTGCGTGGAGGTCCAGCCAATGTGCGATGCTCTGCTTATTATGAGGGTGTTACCGGTGTGAGCGATACCGCAAGAGTTGACCTCGGTGAGGATGACTGGTTCGAGGACTACGAGAAGAAGGTGAACCCGAAGCTTATCGAGGAGATTGCCACCGTCGCCCTGGAGGTTAACCGGAGTCTCTACCGTCTCTTTGTACTCAGACAGCAGGAGAGGGATTCAAAGGATCCGGTTCTCCTGGAGAAGATGCGACTGGAGACAGTAAGGCTCAATTCCTTCGTAGAGCGGTGGAAGCCGCGCCTTGCCGATATGAGGCGAAATGCCATCTTCTACATCCGTGCATCCTCCTTCTGCAACAAGGATATTCTCGGACCTAAGTTCTTCAAGACGCAGCTTGACACCCTTGATACCGATGAGTTCCTCACCGCCATCTGTGCCATCCGACACAAGGAGGTGACCAACAAGTTCTTCATCAACTACGACCACGTAAGGCATCAGTTCAAGGATAGTTATAAGTACGATTCCATCCTTCGCCTGAATCTGAAGGATAGATTCATCCTCTCTGCCGAGTATCTTCTTCACTACGATCCTCAGGAACCGCTCTACATGGGCTACGACCCCGGAAACTTCCAGTCGCTCATCGTAGCTCAGAAAAAGGACTATGGCAGACGGCTCGATATCATCAAGGAGTTCTTTGCCTTCCTACCCAAGGATTACAACGACCTCGTGGCTGAGGTGCACCAGTTCTTCGGATCAGCCGCCGTCAACAAGACGATTTATCTCTACCCGGACCGTGCCGGCAACAAGCGCAGGGAGGAACGGGAACAGATAACCACCGACTCGCTCAATCTGAAGGCTGCTCTGGAGTCATACGGCTTCATGGTGGTGCTTTACAACGAAGATGCCCCTACCATCTACCATTGGCAACAGTTCAAGCTCTGCCAGATGCTGTTTGGCGAGCGCAGCCCGTTGCTTCCCGTGGTCCGCATCGATGAGAACGAGTGCAAGAACCTATGCAGCGCCATCATGATCTCTCCATTGAAGAAGACGGATGGCAAGATAGAACTTGACAAGAGTTCCGAGAAGAAGCAGCAGCTCAAGAACCAGGCAGGACTCACCACGCAGCTTCCCTCTGCCATGATTTACCTGCTCTACGGTCTCTATTCTGATGCCGTGAAGGCGGAATTAAGTACGTATCCTACCGATTTACCCGATAATTTCGAGATATAAACGGTGGATAATATCCTGTTTCCGCAGCAATAAATTATGCACAGAAAACGATAATTCACGCAAAATGAAGGGGTGCAAACGGGAATACGCTGATAATCAGCCCAGGCGGACCCGCCCGGGGAAAATCCCGAAAAATGCATCACCCAAACGTGCACGCACCGCTGGGAAGGGGAAGAGAGGTGCAGCCCTTAGAAATCCTGGAAATATGACGGCCCCAGGGTGCAGCCGGTCTTTTGCGGGGCGATAATTTTTCACTATCTTCGCATCATCATGAACAGGAACAGCAAGAACATCATCATGGATGGTATCACGGCATTGCAGTGGGCAAGGGAGATAAGCAAGCTTCCCGATGGGGAGTTTATCCTAGCCTTCTACCCCTACTCCAGACAGAGGGGAGAGGCAAGTGCCAAGCTTCAGATCCGCCGCCACTGCAAATACCGTACCCAGCTGCCCAGGGAACGCTTCGCCGTTGATGGAGAGAATTATTTCCTTTACACCGATGAACATGGAGAACCTAAGATGTGCTACCGGATCCTCATCAGGTTCATGGGCTTCCCTCAGGACGGATATAAACTACACAAAATAAATTGGCTATGAATAAGGATTATGAAATAGACATGTATGGCAACGCCGGCATCTACCTTGCCGATGGCAATACCTTCACCTTCCAGCTGGGTGAAGGCGACCCTGCCATGGGTGCAGATCAGCTCTTCCAGTCGCCACTGCTGGAGTCTCCATTCGGTGGCACGCTCTGGATGCAGCAGCACCACTATCTGGGCATACAGGGCTACCAGGTGCTGATGCGCGGCCACAACAACCAGCAATGCGATGAGGTGACCAGGGAGATTAAGGAGAACCGACTGCTTCCACGTCTCTACTCCAAGGAAATCAAGATGCTCTATGGTCACGGACTCGCCGTATATAGGCAGGCCATCGAGGACGGTAAACTGGTACGCAAGTACGAAGAACGCCCCGAGGTGATGGAATGGCTCGACTCCTGGAGTTCCCGCGGCATCCCTTCAGTAGAAGAGTTCTGCAAGACCTGCATCAAGAACTTCTATTATTTCGGCGACTTCTTCGTGAAGTGGCGTTTCACCCGAGGCAAGATGATAGGCATGGGCAAGCCGGTGGCTGCCCTCGAAGCCATGGAGAACCGTTACTGCCGACTGGCAACTACCCGCCAGGACGTAGCTTCAGAACTTATCTCCTACGGTGACTTCAAGCAGGTGGTAGTGGGACGTTTTGCTTATGGTCTATCAAGCTACCAGATTTACCCGAAGTTCAGCTTCAACGAGGTGGATAACTATCATTTCGCCGCCATCTCCCACCATCGTGAAAAATCGGTGGACGAATATTACGGAGCCAACGAGACGCATCAGGGCGCACGACCTTACATCCAGGGTAGCAACAAGACTGCCCGATACATCAACAGTTTTCTGAAAAACTCGTTGGCCGCAAAGGTTCACGTCATCATTCCGAACGCCTGGATCCAGAGCAAGCGCACCCAGATGACCAAGCTCTGCGAGGAGAACAAGCGGCGCAAGGCGAAGGATATGGAACTACTGAAGTACAACGGCATCGATATCGGAACTGACTTCAAGGAGTCGTGCATGGTTCGCTACGTCCGCGATGAGGTCCGTAAGTTCAGTTCTTATCTCTCGGGAGCAGATAACCAGGGCAAGGGCTTTTCTTCCATTTCCTTCATGGATGCCCAGGGGCACGAGCAGTCGTGGAAGGTGGAGACCATCGACCTCAAATACAAGGAATATATCGAGGCGCTCATCTCCTACGACAAACGCACCGAGCAAGCCCTCCTTTCTTCCGTAGGTCTCGATGCTGCCATCTCTGCCGTAGATAAGGATGGAGTCATCTCGAAGAGTGGAAGTGACACCTATTATAATTATCTCATCTACATCATGTCGCTCACCTCAGAGGACGAGGTATGTGCAGAACCGCTCAACTGGGCGCTGCGCATGAACTTCCCGGAACTCTACAGGCAGGGCTACCGACTCGGGTTCTACCGCGAGGTTCCCCAGCGACAGGAAGATATTACACCATCCCAACGACTTAACCAGCAACAGGCATGAACAAGAAATTTCAACTCAATCAGTTATTCAGCAGCTACGCGCAGTTCTGCAACTGCGCGCCTGGTGCTGATACCAGCGCCGACTTCGACAGCCTTCAGGGTTCCGCCGTAGCCGCACGCAAGCGTGTTGTCGCCATCATTGGCGGCAACACGTTCACCGATATCGTAGCCATCCAGGAAGAGGAAAGCTGCATCAAGGATTTTCTCCGCACTGCCATGGCCAACCTCACGCTTGCCACACAGATCATCTTTGATGCCGTGAACCGCCGCAAGAACGATATCAACCTCTACAAATACGAACTGGAAGGCATGAAGCGTTCCTACATGGAGAACTACTTCAATGCGATGGATTCGCTGATTTCGGAACTTTCCGAGGAGATAGTTTCCGATGAAACCGCCGATATTCGCCTTGTTATGGAAGATTGGCGCAAGACCAACTATTACAAGATGCTCAGCAAGCTGAAGGTGGATACTGCCGATGAATTCGATGAAATCTATCCCATCGACCTCTCGTACCTCTTCTTTTTCCGCTGCGTTCCCTTGCAGAAGGAAGTGCTTGACGAGAGCATTGGTGCTTATTTCGACCGCCTTGAAAAGGGTGGGGAAGATCAGACGTTTGCCGAGTTTGCCCAGAAGGCGCTGCCCATGCTGAAGCGTGCCCTGGTGAAGAAGACGGTGGCGAAGGCGCTCAGGCGATTCGATATCCTGGAGTTCCCTGCCACCATCCGGAACCTCTTTGATGACAACACCTCCACCCGCCAGGGTAGTGATGAAGCGAGTCGTGCGCTCCAACTAGCCACTCAGCTCGACGGAGAGGTGGAAGATCTGCTGCATAATGTGGATATGCTTCTCGATGCTCAGGAAGGCAACGATTTCCTTTCCTTCTCAGCCGAGAACCGCATGGATGATAACATGTACTTAATGCCATAGCTTATGAAAAAGTCGATATCCGTAAGAGCCAACGGGAAGGAATACGAAATCCCGAACTCATGGGACCTGCTCACTTCTGAGCAGTATCTGAAGCTGATAGACCTGCTTTCCCTCATGGAGAGTGGGCAGTATTCACTAGGTGTTGTCAAGTGCCTGTTCCTTTGCCACCTGATGAAATGGGACATAAGGAAAATCGAGAGCTACGAGCGGAACCTTGAAAATTTTGTGAGTATTGCCAGCCAGATTTCCTTTTTCTATAAGGAGAAAGAAGATAAGTTCCTGCTCGACCTCTGCTTCTGCCGACAGATGCTGCCCATCGTCTTTATCGACAAGAAGGCATATTACGGCTACGAGGTAAGCACCGATTATAACTCGCTCACCTGTTCGCTTTCAGCCCTTCAGTATATTGAGGCAAGGCAACTGCTCGATATGGGCGAGGAGAGTCTTCCGCTGCTGGCTGCCGTGCTCTACTTCAGGAAGGGAGAGTATTCCTCCGAGAAAGCCCAGAAGCTGGCAGATGAGTTCAGGAAGCTTCCGGCGAACACGCTTCGGGCGATAGCCTTGAACTTCACAGCCGTGAACAATTTCATCTTCAGAAAGACGGAATTCTCCCTGCTTACCAAGTTCGACCTTCCGAAAGAGAATGCCATTACCACTGATGCCACCGATGCGCTCTACGACCTCTCCAAGGATGGGCTGGGGAACGCTTCCCAAGTGGAGCGCATGAACGTGCTCACCTATCTCCGCATCCTCCGCAAGAAGACCATCGATGGCGTGAAGGCCCTCAGGGCTGCCGGCATGGACGTGGCGAAGATAGCCAACGAGGTGGGGCTGCCGCTTGAGATAGTGAAAAAGATTATTTAACCAGGGCAGGAAAAACCTTCCTGCGACAAAAATATAAAGCTTATGTTATTGGATTTATTTACATACTTTGCCAAGTTCCCCCAGAACTCCGGCGTCATCAAGGGCATCGCCACCAAGGGCGAGAGCAGCATGGAGGAATATGCCACCACCCTCGATATTCTCGGCAAGATGGAGGAGAAGGAACTGGTTCCCGAGATCCAGAACTACGTATATGGACAGTCGTTCGACGAACTGAAGCAGCGCATCGACAAGCTTACGGGTTCCTTCCTCTTCGTAGATTACGGCGAAGTGGATATACAGAGCGATGGGCACAGAAGCTTCGAGTGTACCCAGCGCATAGCAGTAACGGTGGCGCAGAAACTATCCAGCAATGCCGATATGCTAGAGAGGGTCATCGTCAACGACCGCACGCTTCAGATGCTCTCCAAGGTGCACGCACGCATCATGGCAGACGTGGAGACTGAAGGACTCTACTGGATGGACCGCGAGAGCATTACCAACTGCGAGATCATCCCGTTTGTCTCTTCCGAGCTTCAGAGCTACGGCTGGACCCTCATGCTCTCTGCCAAGGGCGCCGACATCCTCGATACCCACCATATGGCCCGCAAGATGGCGCATCAGCAGTCCTTTGCACCCTCGGAATAATTACGTACCTTTGCAACGTCGAAAATCATAAGGCCGAAATGATATGAAACAATATAAACACAATATACCGATGATAGCAATCACGTCGCTCCCTCTCACGGTAGTGATGGAGGGGACCCAGTATCTGTTCCAGGATTGGGAGTTTGCCAAGTGGATTGCGGTGGCCATAGCCATCGACACCATCCTGGGTGTATGGAAGCACCTCATCCACAAGGATGCGTCAAGCGAATCCTTCTTCTCCAGGTTCACCAAGAAGATTATAATATACATGTTCCTGATGATCCTCAGTAACTTCGCAAGCCACGCCACGGTTCACGGTAACGTGGTAAGTCCGATGCAGTGGATGGGAGACTATTTGTGCGTGTTCATGATGGTAAGGGAAGTCTTCTCCATCATCGAGAACATACAGGCGATATACCCTATACTGCCCAAGAACTTCGTGAAGCGACTGAAGGACTTCAACGACAGCGGTGAGTACATCGGGAAGACAATCGATTTTACCAAGGATAAATAAATACATTATATAATATGCCAACAAAAGCTCAGATCATATTCGCCCAGCAGGTGTATTCTGCTGCCAAGGAGGCGAACACCGAGATAGATGCCGCCTTCGTCACCGCTCAGGCAATGCTTGAGACGGGATGGGGCAAGAAGGTTATCGGCAAGGCCAACCTCTTCGGCATTACCAAGGGTAGCCAGTGGGACGGAGATATCGTCATGGTGAAGACCCACGAATACTTCAAGACGCCGAACCAGAAGTTCAAGGCGCCCGACCGTATTCTCTCCGTGTGCAAGGTGAAAGGCAAGAACCTCTGGTATTACACAGTAGAACGTGCCTTCAAGGACTTCGACTCCCTTGCCGACTGTCTGAAGGAGCATGAACGGCTCTTCCAGAAGTCGGGCTACAAGGATGCCTGGCCATACCGCAAGGATCCGCTTACGTTTGCCAGGAAGATATGCGACGGCGCGGGCTGCAAGTATGCCACCGATCCTGCCTACCTCACTACCATTACTTCCATCATCAAGACGGTGCAGAAGAAGTGCAAGTAGCACAGGTGCAGGTAAACGGTTTCGTAGATGTTTTAGTTCATAAAAAAATAGGTTAAGGTTATTATTGTCTAATTACAAATGATTGACAGTAGGTTTACTAGTTTTCTTAAGGTTGTCATGTTGGTGCTTGCCCCGTTTGCAATGGTCATGGCTCTCAAGGAGTGTCACGACCGGCAGCGGGAGGCACACAGCATGAATGAAGATCAGGATGTTCTTCTTCACAACGGCAAGGTAGAGATAGGGCAGACGCAGGCGGGCAAGCCGATGGCATCAGTTTCAGCCATGTCCCTGAAGCCATCCATCCTGAAGCGCATCCCCGATTCCCTCCTTGCCGCTACAAGCAAGGATCTGAAGGTAAAACCCCGTCGGATGGTGGCGGCTATCAAGACTTCCTCTTTAGCTACTGCGGATATTCATGCCGCCATTACCACCGACTCCATATATGATGAAGCTGATAAGGATTCTAATGTGCTTCTATCCTACCATTCCTATCCAAGGTCCCCGCAGCAAGTATCCTGGAGCGATCCGTGGATGAGCCTGCGGGGAACCATCAGGGGTGACAGCTTCACGGCACGCATCGAGAGCCGCGACACCCTTCAGATGATTATCCATCGTGTTCCTAAGAGGTTTCTCTTCTTCCGCTACGGAACCAAGGGCGTGCGCATGGATGTGGTGAGCCAGAATCCTCACACCCGGCTTTCCTATCCCAAGGTTATACTCTTTGCCAAATAGAGGATAGATCATACGTTGAAAATATTCAGATTATATTTAGATTTATGTTTTGAAATCAATTACAAGTACTCACAGGCGTGTGTTAATACTTCTCACTTAAAATGCCGCCAACGTCCCATTATCATAGCGATTTCGGCGGCCCTATTTATTTTAAAATTAATAATTTGTTTTTAGGTTGCGGTCCCCCGGTGCGTGATGCATCGGGGATCTTTTTTGCCGTTTTCTGAAAATGCGAACAGTTATCCGGATACATCAAGTCACGGGGATAATCCCAAGAGAAGATAAGGCCAGCAGGATGACCGTAGTCGTTGCACTCACTATTACCGAGGCAATGATTGCGGTCATTGCTCGTTTTACGTGGCGGTTTCTTCTGTTAAGGCAGGCGCGGTTATGTTCCGTGGCGTTAAGGGTGCGCCTGATGGATGATATCACGAGATGGTGCAGGTATTCATCGTTTGCCTTTCCTTCATCCTGCAATCCCTTATTCATGGCCACATCTACCAGGTCATCCCTCAGCATCATGGCGGCATCATCGCCCGATGCCATGAAGTCGTGTACCCACATTACCTTACAGAACAGGATGAGCAGCGCCGCTCCGGTTCCTATCCATAAAGGGAGTGTGATGGCCATCAGCATCAGGGTCATCTTTTCCGTGGCAAGGAAAGCCGTGAGCGCCATGAACACCGTCATGATGAAACCTGCCAGCGTATAGTTGCGGTCGGTTGACTTGCGGTACTGTTCCAGGATGCTGCTGGCTCTCAGGTCTGCCCGTTCCAGTGCAAATCTGGCAAGCTTCATGCTGGCAAAGGAGGCTGCCTTGTTACTTATTATCTTTTCCATACCTTATATATATTAATAGGTAGGGTGTCCAGTTCTATGTTCCAATATTAACTCACTTGTTTGAGAGTTTTGGTTCGTTCTGTCACCCAGTTTTTGGACAAGTG
>USJX01000010.1 GCA_900555035.1 uncultured Prevotella sp. | reverse complement strand
GGCACACTGTCATTGAGTGCCGATGGAAAGGTATGCACCTTCGAGTATGACAATCTGTGGTTGGCATCTGGCTTTAGTATATCTCCGTTGGAATTGCCACTGAAGCCCAGTCTTTTCATTGCCAAAGCCACCCCTTTCAACGGGAACTTTGGCATCTTCGAAGACAGCCTTCCCGATGGATATGGTAGATACCTATTGCATAAAGCCTTGCTAAAAGAGGGTATCAACGACTTTGAGCTATCTGCTCTCGACCGACTGAGCATCGTGGGCAATGGAGGTATGGGCGCATTGACCTACGAACCTATAACTTCTATCCAGACTGGACACGAGATTGAGGACTTTGACCTTTTACAAGCCAAAGCCTTGGAAGTATTGAAGGAGCAACAGGATAATGACGCAGGATTATTATTATATAATAGTGGTAATAGTGGCGGTTGTCGCCCGAAAGCCATTTTTACAAATGAGGATGGTCATTGGTTGGTCAAGTTTCGCCATACCTATGACCCACAAGATATGGGAAAGCAAGAGTATCATTATAATGAGATAGCCAAGCAATGTGGTATCCAAGTACCCGACTTCAAACTGGTAAACGACAAGTATTTTGCCTGCCGTCGCTTTGACATTTCTCCAACAGGCGAACGTATTCACGTAGCCACAGCTGGAGCCTTGCTCAACGTTTCCCTTTCCAACCCCATTCTCGATTATCTCAACCTTTTGGCGCTTACAGGTTATCTTACTCAGAGCCAAGAGGATGTGGAAGAGATGTTCCGCCGCATGGTTTTTAATTATATAATGGACAACAAGGATGACCACTGCAAGAACTTCTCTTTCTTGGTTCAGAAAGAGAGCGATGGCAAATGGCATTGGCATTTAGCTCCTGCCTACGACCTCACCCATTGCACCGAGGGATATAATGGTGAACACGCAACATCTGTAAATGGAACTGGGCATCCGACCGTAGAGGACATGATTGCCGTTGGCGTAAAGAATAAAATGAAGGAAAAGAGATGCCGCGAAATCTACGAAGAGGTAACCGAACAATGCTAGAATAAAAGCGAACTATCTGCGTGCGCTGTGTGGTCTATTCCTTACAACGGAATTACAATAAAAACGCCTCTATCTCTTTTTCTGGGATAGAGGCGTTTCTGTTTAATCTATTTCATTTTGCACAAACCACAAATTATTTCTGCTTCAGATAGTTCAACTGAACCTTAGGAGCGCAGGCATTGCTTGTCTTCTCGGTGTATTCAGACACCTTCAATGTAGCAGTACCCTTGATGTTCTCCACATCGCTACCTACCTTGAAGAGATAGTTACCTGCATCTACCTTCCACTGGCTGTTAGCCTCATCGAAGCTGGCAAGATCGCGCTTTTCGAGGGTCATCTTCAAAGTCTGGCTCTCACCTGGCTTCAGCAACTTGGTCTTGCCGAAGGTCTTGAGTTCCTTGGCTGGCTTCTCGTAAGCACCCTTTGGAGCGGTAACATAAACCTCAGCAACTTCCTTGCCGGCAACCTTACCGGTGTTCTTGATGGTTACGCTTACCTCAATATTGTTGCCTTTTGCCTTGACTGATGGCTTGCCAAACTCGAAGGTAGTATAGCTCAAACCATAACCGAAAGGATAAGCCACATTTTTCTTGAAGGTATCAAAGTAGCGATAACCTACGTAGATATCCTCCTCGTGGTTGCTATAATCGTAACCCTTGATGTTACCCTTGCTCCAATCCAGCAGATTCTTGTAGGTGTACAATACTGCATTTCTTCAAAAACTTGCTGCAAATTTAATAAAATAAGGCGGAAACACCAAGCATTTCCACCTTTTTTTCTTGAATTCAATAAGATTATTCCCAGATTTAACAAAAGATATAGTAAGAGAATAACATACTATACATATCCCTAGCCTAAGACTAGTCATGATATTTAATCTGGAAGTAATCGAGCAGACGCTTATAGAAGTCCTGTGCTGTAAGACAAGTATCCATCAGATAACCTTTAATATGATTCCATTCGTGCAATCCTCTATAATAAAACATCTTCAACTCGTCTGTGATGATGAACGGAACAATACCATTGCTTAGGCACTCCTTGAACATGATCAATCGCCCCACCCTTCCATTACCGTCTTGGAAAGGATGAATAGACTCAAAGCGCTGATGGAAATCGATAATATCCTCCAGCGTTTTTTCTTTCTTGGCATTATACTCCTTCAGCAATCTTACCATCTCCTTGTGTACCATTTCCGGTTCACAAGTTTCTATTCCCCCCACTTCATTTGGAAAGCGTTTGTAATCTCCCACCATAAACCAATCTTTGGTGCTATCAGAAGTTCCTGACTTGAGAATAAGATGAAGTTTCTTGATGAAGTTTTCGGTCAACTTCTCATCAGCCTGATCAATAATCAAATCGATACACCTGAAGTGATTGGTTGTCTCAATGATATCATCCACCCTTACACTTTGGTCGGTAATGCCTATCGTATTGGTTTCAAAAATAAAACGGGTCTGCTCATGCGACAACCTGCTTCCTTCGATATGATTGGAATTATAGGTTAAGTCTATTTGAGTACGATGATAAATGCCTCCTTTCAGCTTCATATTCTTCTGTTCCCGAAGGATAGAAAGAAGAGGAGAAACCTGTTGCTTCTTGGATTTACGCATAGGCAAGGTTGCATCGGCAGGAATATTCCATGTCTTTCCCACCAACACTACTCCCTCAATTTTCCCGGAAGCACAATAATTACGCGCAGTTCGTTCTGATACCCCATACTTCTGCGCAAACTCTTTCACTGATATATAATCCATATTTTATCGGCAAGTTTATGTTTGTATTTCGACTGCAAATATAACACTTTTTGCCGATAACGGCAAGGAAACAACGAAAAAAGCGATTATCCTCCCTCATTTTTGCCGATAACGGCAAGAAAAGCGCCCAACTGCTGATGTGCAACCACATATCAGCAGTTGGGCGTTTTTAGATATATATTGCGATAACTTACTTCGCTGTATCTTTCGAGCTTCGCTTATCACGGCGATAACTGCGATAATCATCCAGCGGAATCTCAACATCAGGTTCCACCAGCTCACCCTCACGTGGCAAGGCAAACTTCTGATACTTGATGTTCAAGCCACGCTCTATCCACATACTCTCATAATAGGTCTGGATAGAGAGAATCTTACGGGTTTCCTCATCGATACCCTCCTGATGATAGAGGTCCTCGGTGCGGAAGAGTACTGGCAGATGGTTGCCATCCACCATACAAGTAGTATAGGTGAAGAGGAAGTTGGAGTCCGTCTTCAGATGGATGATACCGCCATCCACGAGGAAGTGGCGATAACGGTTCATGAAGTAAGTAGATGTAAGACGCTTACGAGGGTTCTTCATCTGCGGGTCAGAGAAGGTGAGCCAGATTTCCTGCACCTCATCCTCGGCAAAGAAGCGGTCGATAATCTCGATGTTGGTACGGAGAAAAGCCACGTTCTTCTGTCCTTCCTCTATCGCCTTCTTGGCACCGGTCCACATTCGTGCACCCTTGATATCCACACCGATGAAGTTCATCTCTGGATAGAGCTTGGCAAGTTCCACGGTATATTCACCCTTGCCGCATCCCAACTCCAGCACGATAGGGTTATCATTGTGGAAATACATCTCACGCCACTTGCCCTTCATATCGAAAGGCACGTCATCTACAACACTATATGGATACTGGAACACGTTCTCGAAACGCTCCATATCCGCAAACTTAGCTAATTTTCCTTTGCTCATTGATTCTTTTTTTCTTCGTTTGGGTACAAAGGTACAAAAATTATAAATACTCTTATTACAATTACATTTATAATTTTTGATATTTAACCAAATCTACCGGATTTTCTTTCTAAAAAGTCAATCCGTTGCCATACATCCGGTTTATCCAAATATCAAAGAACTGTTCATTCAAGGAGAATTTACCATGGAGTTTGGTTATCATACCATTCAACATCAACTGGCGGGCAGCATATTGGATAGCACTAGCCGAAGCAAGCTTATGCTTACGGATAAAGGCGGCAGAAGTAATCTTCTCCACCTCGCCATCCGATGCTATCGCATAGAGCAAAGGTTTCTGTTTCTCTGGAATATTCGAGAGCATCTCCTGAAACAACGGCTCCTTGGAATCCACTATATTATTGATAGCAAGAAGAACAACTTCCTGCGTACATGTTTCGCCATCATTCATCAAGGCAAACACCTCATTGAAGGTTCGCTGCATTCCATACGTATTACCCCGGAACAGCTGATACACCTTGCTTACCAGCTCCGGCTCAATGCTTCTATGATAATGCCGCATCCACGAAGCTACAAAGTCTGAATACACCTGCTCTTCTATCGGTTTCAACTCCAAAATATCAGAACTCTTATAGAAAGGATGGGCTGCAGAGAGGAACATCTCCTGCATAATATGATACTCACTACCCGCAAAGATAAACTGGCAATTGCCCATATTCTGAATGTGGGTACGGAGCAAGGCTTCTACATTTTTTCGGGATATTTGGCTATCTGCTGAAACTCGTCTATGGTTACAATGCAAGGACGGTCGGCATGTTCCAGATAATAAAAAATCTCTTCGAGGGTCAGTTCGGGACGAACTATATCACCCAAACTCAAGTCGAATGTTGGAGTATTCGAAACAGGATCAAAGCCAAACTGTCCACTGATAGACTTCAATGTGTGGATAAATGTCGTCATCATCTTCTTACTCTTAGACAACACAGTCTCATAAATCTTGCGTCCCAGCAGGTAAGTAAACTCCTGCAAACTAGTGGTATGCAGTATGTCGATGAAGAAAGTATAGTATTCATCCTTATCAAACTCGAAGTCATAGCAATAGCGTACCAATCCCGTCTTGCCCATTCTTCGAGGAGAAATCAACACGAGATTGTTGCCATTACTGATAGCCTTCTCGATAGCTTTCGATTCTACTACTCTATCGCAGAAGTATTCTTTTTCTATCTTTCCCGTTACGATAAACGGATTTTTCACTCTTGCCATATCTTTCTAAATACTTTATTATCAGTGCAAAGATAAGCATTTACCGACAATTATACAAATCGTATAATAGAATTTGTATAATATTAACGTAAATCTTCATCGCCTTACGGAAAAAGACTTATGTTTGCTATTCCGCCTGAATACCGAAGTACTCGTTGAGTTCGGCGATGGCAGCACCATCGGCATTAGGAAGATCCTTCACCAACTTGCCTTTCTCCAGCAGGAGGATGCGGGAGGAGATGTCGGCAACGAAGTTGAGGTTATGGCTGGAGATGATGACCGTGGTGCCCTGCTCCTTGCAGATACGCTGAATCATGTGGGCGATAGTCATCTGAGAAGAAGGGTCGAGATAGTTGAATGGCTCATCCAGGAGAAGAACCTTCGGATTGATGATCATCGCTCCGATGATGCCAATCTTCTGTCGGTTGCCCTGAGAGAAATCACGGAGATACTTCTTGGTTCCCATGATTTCATCGTGCATAAAGCCCTCAAACTGCGCCAGTCGCTCCTGCAAGGTTTTATCGTCGATGTTATAGACATCAGCAATGAAATCGAAGTATTCCTCAGGGGTGAGGAAGTCGATGAGGAATCTGCCGTCGATGTAACTGCCGGTATATTCCTTCCAGGTTTCACTCTCGTTCACCTTTTGTCCATTGCTTTCCACGAAACCATCATCTGCCTGAATCAGGTCGAGAATCAGGCGGAGCAAGGTAGTCTTGCCCGCACCATTATTACCTACGAGTCCTATCAACTCGCCCTTTGCAACACCCAGATTATCAATATTGAGTACGGTATTGCCATTATATATCTTCTTGAGATTCTGAATCTTGATATCCATTATTCTAATGTTTAATGTGTAGTGTTTAATGTTTACTTAGCTTTCCATGAACTTCTCCATGCGCTTATACTTGTTCTTCTCGAAGATGGCAGCAATCTTGGCGATGAACCATTTGTGGATGGCGATGCTGATGACTGCCAGCGCTACGCAGGTGATAAACCATGCCGTCTCGCCGAAGAAATGATAGATGGCAGCGACGCCAGCCAGCGGGAAGAAGAAGGCGATGGCATAAAGATTGATCTTCAGATTCGCTCCCTGCATACTGAACATGGAAGTCTGGAATATCTCCAGACGGGAAGAAAAGAGTGCCGTAGGCAGATTGAAGAGATTGATGAATACTGCCAGACAGAAACTGCTGATAAGCACCTGGATTCCGATTCCTGCCTGCAGGAAAAGGAACGGAAGGGTGAGCAACAAGGCTATCGCACTCACTACCATATAATAATAGAAGCAATTCTGCAGCATCTGCTTCACCTTTACCGGCTTGGTCATCAAACCATGGAAGAAGTTTGCCTCAATACCAAAAGTCCATTGCGATAATACCACCGATGGCAGCAGGATGGCACCAGCCACATAGAGGGTAGTCATAGCCACCTTATCCCCCATTTCCTGTCCCGGCTCTAAAGGCATCAAGGCGAAGAGATAGGCATCGAAAAGGAAGATGGCGGTAATCATAATCACCATCGTACGGACACGCTTTGCTCTCAACGTACCGATATATTGCAGACTAAAAAGGTTGATATGGCTGAATCCACGGAACTTGGAAACCTTCTGCTTCTGCTCATTATAAATCTTTTCGTGATAGAGATAGGCGGTAAGACCGGTGAATACCGCTCCTGCAAGGAAGAAGAGACCTATCCATCCCATATATACCGGGAAGAAAGAAGCCACAAACATATATCCTATCAGCACGGCAAACATTCCCATCCATCCCAATATTAAGGGCCATTTCAGAATCCACTCCGTAGCCTTGCGGTAACAGGTGATATAGATGCCGTTGACAAAAGAGAACTCCAGAAACAGGAAGAAGCTGGCTACAGCCTCACTTGCCGGCAGAAGATAGATGAACACCGGAAGCGTAAGCACCGGAAGCACATAGTTCCAGAAGCTCACGAGATTGGTAGTGAGCAGGAACTTGTTCCAGATTTTCTCTGGCACAGGGCGCGACTTCACATAATCATCCATTGCCGTAATATCCCGCTTCATCACCATCTTCATGATGATGTCTGGAACCAGCATGCCGATTACGATGCCGGCACCCAACAATGCCGGCATCTCTTCTCCCTTCAGTTCTCCTCCACTCTCGGTGAAGCCCTGGAAGAAGCTGAAGCCCACCACCACATACAGGAAGATGATGTAGCACGCCACGAAGGCATCTCTCTTGCGGAAGTTACGGCGCTGTTGCAGCCACCATAACCTTAACAGTAATTTCAACATAATTCTTTCATTTCATTGGTTTATGGATGCAAAGGTAAACAAAAAAACTCAGAAAACAATAACAAAAAGAAAGAAATAACATAAAAATAACATGAGATAAAAAGAAAAAGATATCCGATGCTACAAAAAGAAAAACAGCACCTTCCTCTCGAAGATGCTGCTCACTTTCTAAACTAACATTAACTAAATGTATCAACTATTCATCAAAACTATTAAAAACCTAAAGCCTTTGTTTATGCCTGATTGCCTGAAAAAGGCGGATTACTCATCCGTCTTTACTGGCAAGATATTACCATCCTCATCATAGAAGAGAGGAGCCACCTTTACGCTGCGAAGCCAGGTTGTATCATTTGATGGCACGCAGTCGTGATGGAACAGATACCACTGTCCCTTGTACTCACAGATGCTATGATGGGTTGTCCAACCTACTACAGGCTCCAGGATAACACCCTTATAAGTAAATGGTCCATAAGGATTATCACCCACTGCATAGCAGAGATAATGAGTATCACCGGTAGAGTAGCTGAAGTAATACTTGCCCTTGTACTTGTGCATCCAGCTAGCCTCGAAGAAGCGATGAGGATCATCGGCTGGCAACACCTTACCCTCCTCGTCAACGATGACAACAGGCTTTGGCATTTCTGCAAACTGCTGCACATCATCAGTCATCATGGCTACACGAGATGGTAACGGATTCTCCTTGCCCTCTGGAAGATGCTCATCCTTCAGTGCCTTGTTGTCCTTGTACCACTGAAGCTGACCGCCCCAGATACCACCGAAGTAGCAGTAAATCTTGCCGTCATCATCCTTGAACACGCAAGGGTCGATGCTGTATGACTTGCGGATAGGGTCGGCATTCGGAACGAAAGGACCTTCAGGCTTATCAGCCACAGCCACACCGAGATGGAACACTCCATTATAATCCTTGGCAGAGAAGATAAGATAGTACTTGCCATCCTTCTCTACTACATCGTTGTCCCACATCTGCTTCTCAGCCCATGGCACATCCTTCACATCGAGAATCACACCATGATCGGTTACCTCACCTTCCATCACATCGTCCATAGAGAGAACATGATAGTCTTTCATCTGGAAGTGACCGCCATCATCGTCGAAGCTTTCGCCGCTATCCCAGTCATGAGATGGGTAAACATACAGGCGACCGTTAAACACATTGGCAGATGGATCTGCCATATAATCCTTAGGGAACAAATATCTTGCTTTCATTGTTATCTTATATTTAAAGAGATTGATGATATTATCTTAAGAGATTCTATTTGAAGAGATCTTATTTAAAGAGATTGACGATTTCCTTCACCACTGGCTTCACCTCGTTGTTGCGGTCGATGAGCAGCGGATAGTTGGTTCTGCCAGGGATAGGCCAGCCATTCAACCAAGAGTGACCATCGTTGACACCCCAGAAGGTAACACGACTGATGACATCCTTGTGACGCTCTACAATCTTGAAGAGATCGAGATAACGCTGGTTGAAGAGCTTCTTCGCCTTCTTGTCAAGTCCCTTCACGTATGGATTGTACTTCTTCTGAAGTTCAAACTTCTGGCTGATTTCCGCTCCGCCGAATCCTTCTGGATTAGGAAGCATGTTCATATCCAGCTCAGTCAGCATCACCTTGACACCTTCACCTGCAAAAGCCTCGATGCTCTTCTCATACTCAGCATAATCAGGATAATCAAAACCATTGTGGCTCTGCATACCTACTGCATCGATGCGGAGGCCCTTCGCCTTCAAATCGCGAACCAACTTGCAGATAGCCTCACGCTTGGCTGGCTTCGAAGTAGAATAATCATTATAGTAAAGCTCTACGTTAGGATCAGCCTCATGTGCAAAGCGGAAAGCCAGTTCGATGAACTCCGGACCGATAATCTTATAATATAAAGACTTGCGGTAAGAGCCATCATCCTCGAAAGCCTCGTTCACTACGTCCCATCCCTTTACTCTACCTTTATAATGAGTAACCACATTCATGATGTGATTATACATTCTGCCGATGAGCACTTCACGGCTTACCAGATTACCCTTATCATCGGTAAACATCCACTTAGGTGGCTGAGAGTGCCAAACCAGGCAATGACCTATCAAGGTCTTGCCGTTCTTCTCTGCCCAGTCAGCCAGCTTATCACCATCGGTGAAATCAAAGCGATTCACCTCCGGATGATTCTTCTCGCCCTTCATACAGTTCTCGGCAACCACCTGGTTAAACTGCTTCTTCACTACTTCCTCACCTGCCGGGTCTTGTCCGTCTGTCAGAGAAGTATTAACGGCTGCACCCACCAGGAAGTATTTGCCCATGGCCTCCTGGAATGTTGGGATTGTCGTATTATTATTGCCTTTCTGGGCAAAAGCTGCAGAAGCAAGCATCAAGCCCAAGGCAAAAGTTGAAATTTTCTTCATGTCTAATTTATATTTTTCTCAATTTTAAATGTTACTTTTTCTGTTTGTGCCGATCCTCAATCTTCTTGTTGATATCATCGATAACCGCATCTGTCAACTCATACTTCGAGATAATGAAGATGGCGAGCAGCAACAAGGCAGCAGGAATGACACATACCAACCAGAGAATACCCTCCTGAGCCTCAGGAGTCTGCTCCACAGCCTTCGGATTGTAAGCCACGTAAGCAAGGATGGCTGGAGCCACCACACTACCCAAGGTCATACCCGCCTTGAAGAAGATGCCCGTCAAGGCATTCACGATACCTGCAATACGCTTGCCACTCTTATACTCTCCATAAGAGATAACCTCAGGAACAAGAGCCCACATATAACCCGTAGCTACAATAACACCCGTTGACTTAACAAACTGGGCGATATAGACGAGCATCATACTTGGCTGCTCCATCTTTGCTACCAGATAAAGGAATGCCATACCCACGATGGCGATGCCCAGGAACACATAGAACATGTTCTTCTTGCCGATTGCCTTCTTGATCATAGGCACCAGTGGCATAAAGATGAACGATGGTGCCGAACCCAAACCCATGAAGATGGAAAGCTGCTCGGAGGTTCCGTGAAGGTTGCTGTTCATGAAGTAAGCTCCTGCCGCATTGCCGATAGACATCATGGCGAAGGCGGTGATGAAGAAGAAGGCTATGATACGCAAAGGACGGTTGTGGAAAAATTCCATCCAAAGGTCGCTTATCTTCACATTGGCACTCTCCTCGGCATTCATTACCACACGCTCCTTACACTGTGAGAAACAGAAGAGGAGCAACAACAAACCAATTACGGCATAGATGGTCATGGTGGTAAACCAAGCCACCGGATCCTTAGGCAAACCATCCGACTGCTGGTCGGTAAAGTATGCGATGAGCAATGGAAGGCCTGAGCCTACAGCCAAACCGCCACAGTTTGCCATAAACATACGAACTGACGTCAACACCGTGATTTCATCGGTATCACGAGTCAGCGATGAGTTCAAGGCTCCATAAGGTACATTGATAAATGTATAGAGCAATGTCATGGCAATGTATGTGATATAGGCATAGAGCAGGGATGGTGCAAAGCCATTCCAGAAGCAGAGGATGGCAAAGCCCGAAAGTGGGATTCCTACGAATACCAGATAAGAGCGATACTTACCCAACTTAGGATTGTGCTTATCTATAAGGGCACCTACAATAGGGTCCCAAATCACATTTGCAACATTACCTACCGTAAACATCACGGAAACGTCAACTGCATCGAGTCCGTAGATATCGGTATAGAAGAACAACAAGTACATACATGTTGTCTGGAAGATGAGGTTTTGTGCCAAGTCACCAGAACCGAATCCGATGCGCTGCAACCAACTCAATTTGTAGAATCCCTTAGATTCCTGTGAATTCTTTTCCATATTATTATTCTTTTATTTCAATTTTTCTGCGGCAAACTTGCCCATAGCTTCATATCCCTTAGGGTTGAGATGCAACCAGTCGTCTGAATATTCAGCCTTCAGGCGCTGAGGGTCTTTCGGGTCACGGGTTAATTCATCGAAATCGATGACCTCATCAAAGGCACCGCTCTTTCTAATCCATTCGTTCACGGTTTGGCGCATTGCCTCATGCCAGAAAGAATACCATCCGTTGCCCTTGGTTGGGGTGATCGTTCCGCCATATACCTTGATGCCTTTAGCCTTGGCTTTTGCTATCAGCACCTTGTAGCAAGCTATCAGGGTATCTGTTACATGTTCATAATTTCCTCCGCAGCAACCGATATCGTTGGTTCCTTCGAAGATGATGAGCTTATCCACACCTGTCTGTCCCAGGATGTCACGGTCGAAACGCTTCATGGCTGGTTCGCTCAATCCGCCTTGCACCACGCAGTTGCCACCGATACCGAGATTCAATACACCGTATGGCTTCTCTGCATTCAGGGCATCCGAGAGGAAATCGGTCCATCGGTTCTGATGGTTGGTGGTACTTCCACGGCCATCGGTGATAGAGTTTCCGAGAATTGCCACTACCGGGGTAGTCTTATCGGTCTTCACATCAATGGCAGAAAGATTATACCAGTGATCCACCTCCTCGCCATCATCAAAACTCTTATCCATCGGTTTAGGAGTACGATGCAAACCGTTTACTATATAAGATGTGGTACGTGAACCACGATGGGATGTTGCATTCACTGGAGTCTGCTTGCCATAGTCGATGGTAATCGTAAGGCGCTGTCCGCTCTTCAAGGCATACTTCAAATCATCTGAGAAGATAGCCTTGCCAGGAGCAATGGTTACATTCTTCTTGCCATTAAACTTGAGATACTTCACGGTCTTACCATTCACAAACCAGTTGCTGTCCTTATCGGTATCTGCAATATACACCGATTTGATTTCCACCGGTTCCTTGCTCTGCTCATTGCTGAGCTTCACTCTGAGTTCCTTTCCGCCAAAGGATACATGAACCACCTGTCGGCAGGAGCGGTTGCTCAAGCTTTCCTTAGGCATATCTCCTTTGCCAGTCCATTCCACTGCAGTAGCCCAAGAGCCTTTCCATACCTTCTGGGCAAAAGCTACAGAACTTGACGCTGCCAACACGAGTGCCAAAGATAAGATTTTTATAGCTTGTTTATTCATTGTTATTATGATGCCTTTAATGTTTCTATTGTTGTTGACGATGCAAATTTACTAATAATTTATGAAATAACAGGTATTTTATAGTTACCATTACTTTTCTATTTGTTTCATACTCACAAAAAAGGCACAAAAAGATAAAAAAACAAAAAGAAACGAAACATATTGTTGCATTAGAATTTGTTTCTTTCATTGTTTTTTGTTACTTTTGCAGCCATAATAACCTATTAAATAAGAAACGGACAAAAAATATGAAGCATATCAGACATTGCCTCACGGCACTCTTCGCTATCGCCTTATCGCTTATGGTATGGGCCGACAGTGGTGAACTCTTCACTTCGGGCAAGCTATCCAGTTCACTTATCAACTGTATTGTGCAAGACAAGTATGGCTATATCTGGGTGGGCACGGAATACGGACTCAGCAAGTTCGACGGCTACCGCTTTACCAACTATCGGCACAACGAAGAAGACACAACCTCCATCACCGACAATATTATCTCCGACCTTCTGGTAGATAAGAAAGGTAACCTCTGGATTGGTTGCGCCAAGGGACTGATGCGCTATAATTATGAGACGAACAATTTCTCCCGTCTCCAGTTTCCTGATGGCAGAAAGCCACGCATCTATTCGATGGTAGAAAGCCATCGCGGCGATATCCTGCTGGGCACGGCAGGTTACGGTCTCTACTCCGTGAAGAACAACGGCATAGAGAAAACGGCAAACAACAGATTCACCATCAAATGGGAAAGAGCATACACCGAGCGCGACTCGGATGTATTCTTCACCCATATCTACGAAGACAAGCACCATTATCTCTGGCAGAGCAGTCACCTGTCAACCTTCACCCGATTCATCGAGAAACAAGGCAAGGTGCAGCGCAAAGACTTCAAATCGCCATACGGAGCCCCTGTGGCATTCATCCAGCATCGCCCGCAAGTCATGCTCATCGTCTGCATGTATGGCATCATCTACTATGACTATCGAACGGGGCGTATAGCCGATGCCGGTTACGACCTGGGTACTTTCAAGAATCATGTAACCATCAACAATGCCACCTTCGACCACGATGGCAACCTCTATATCAGCACCTCTGAACATGGTGCCCTGATCATCAAGAAGGGAAGCAACAAGGTGGAACAGCTGGAAAACAGCAACAGCAATTTCAATCTTTCCACCGCCTTCGTCAACGACATCATCGAAGACAAGGACAACAACCTCTGGATAGGCTGTTACAAGAAAGGTCTCTATCTGCTCAACCAGCGCCAGCAAGCCTTCAGCAGCTGGAGTTTCTCGGCACAGAGCTACATCATCGGCAGCAGCGTTTCTTCCATCGCCCCTGGCGAGAATGGCGAAACATGGTGTACGGTGCAAAACAGTGGCGTATTCTGTTTTGATGCTTCAGGAAAGATTATCGCCCACCCTACCTCGCCAGCAGGCACCTGCATCATCTACAAAGACCGCCGGGGTGCATACTGGATCAGCAACGGAAGTGCGCTCTACAGCTACAATCCGCATACGGGAGCCTATCAGGAAAAGCTCACCTTTACCAGCGCAGGTATCTACTGCATGACAGATGACAACCAGGGCAATCTCTATATCTCTGTATATAGCAAGGGCCTATATATATATAATGTGGAAAGCGGAAAGGTTACCGTGCTCAATATGCGACAGAGAGGAAACAAGGGATTCCTCTGCAACGACTGGGTGCGCAGCATGGCATTCGACCATACCGGTCATCTGTGGATAGGTACTTCAAATGGCGTTTCCTGCCTCAACACGAAGACACTCAGCTTCAAGGACTTCGGATGGAATAACATTCTGAAAGACAGACAGGCGAATGACATCTGCGAAGGAAAGAACGGCAATATGATTATCGGAACGGAAGAAGGACTCTATCTTTTCGACCGAAAGACCAACAAGCCCCTTGCTCTCCCTCACGCCGAAGTTCTGAAGGGAAAGCAGGTGTGCAGCATCATCAAAGACCATCAGGGCGACTTGTGGATAAGCACCACCATGGGCATCTGGCAGTATGACCAGAAGAACAGACAGTTTATCGGGCACATCAATGGCAACGGGCTCACCACCCGTGAATACGTGCTGGGTTCCTCCATGCATACCGCCAGCGACCTCATCGCCTTCGGAACAAGCGACGGCATCACCACCTTCTACCCGGAAAGAGTGAGAGCCAAGAAGATGGAACTGGGAGATGTACACCTCACCAACTTCATCATCGACGGCAAGCCTATCAACTGTCTGACGGATGAATTCACGATACCATACGAGGAGAATTCGTTCACGCTGGAGTTCTCGCTGCTCAACTACAGGAACACCGACAACATCAGCTTCCAATATCGTATCAACGAGGGAAAATGGAACAGCACCAACGAAGGCTCCAACGCTGTATCATTCAACAAGTTGAAACCGGGCAGCTACACCCTGGAGGTAAGAGCCATGAGCAATGGCAACTTCTCCAAGAAGTCAACCATCATCCACATCAAGGTGTGCGACCCTTGGTATGCTTCCACCTGGGCATTTTTTCTCTATTTCCTGACAGCAGCAGGCATCATCCTGTATATCATCTACCGATATGAGCGCCATCGCAAGGAAGACCTGGAAGAAACCAAGATGCAGTTCCTCATCAATGCCACCCACGATATCCGTTCACCGCTGACATTGATTATGGGACCGCTCAACAAGCTGAAGACAAGAATCACGGATGCCGAAAGCAAACAGGAAATCGACACCATCGACCGCAACGCCCAGCGCCTGCTGCTTCTGGTAAACCAGATACTCGACGAGCGAAAGATAGACAAAAACCAGATGCATCTGCACTGTCAGAAAACCCAGCTCAGGGAATTCTTGAACGGCATCATATCGCTCTACCGTTTCAATGCAGAAGAGCGCAACATCACACTCTCGCTCCAGGAAGATGCGAGCCTCAACGATGCCAATGGCAAGTTGCCTGTATGGATAGACCGCATCAACTTCGACAAGGTGATTTCCAACCTGCTCTCCAACGCCATGAAATATACCTTCAATGGCGGCACCATCACCCTCATCATGGGCAAGGACGAGAAGAATGCCATCATCAAGGTACAGGATACCGGCATCGGACTGAAGGAAGAGAAGACCGACCGACTCTTTGACCGGTTCTACCAGGGCAACAACAGCAGCGACCTTCACATCGAAGGCACCGGCATAGGACTGAACCTCTGCAAGGCATTCGTAGAGATGCACGGAGGCAAGATCAAGGCATACAACCGCACCGATGGCATCAAGGGTTCCTGCTTCGAGGTAACCATTCCGCTGGGCCAGGAACATCTGAAGCCAGAAGAGATTCTCAACGAGGAAAACGACAAAAACAGCGAATCCATCGGCAAGAAAGTGCAAGCCAACCGCAACTTCAACATTCTGATAGTAGATGACGATGCAGAGATAGCCCACTACATCAAGACCGAATTGTGCGACTGGTACCGATTTGACTATGCCCGCAACGGCAAGGAAGGATTGAAGATGCTGCTCACGGGCAAATACGACCTCGTGATAAGCGACGTGATGATGCCGGAGATGGATGGCATCACCATGCTGAAGAACATCAAGAGCAACAGCAACATCAGCGATGTTCCTGTCATCCTGCTCACCTCGAAGAGCGAAGTAGAGAACCGCCTGGAAGGTTTGCGCAAGGGAGCGGATGCCTTCCTGGCAAAGCCATTCAACATGGAAGAACTGCATATTCTCATCGACAACCTGGTGGATAATGTGCGACGCATCCGTGGCAAGTATAGCGGGGCACAAGGACAGAAAGCGAAGATTGAGCAGATTCAGGTGAAAGGCAACAACGATGCCCTGATGGAGCGAGTGATGAACTATATGAATGAACATCTAGCCGATCCGGATCTGAACGTGGAGAAACTTACGGCAGATGTGGGTATCAGCCGTGCCCAACTGCATCGCAAGCTCAAGGAGATAGCGGGTGTATCTGCCGGAGAATTCATCCGCAACCTGCGACTGGAACAGGCAGCACGCCTGATAGAAGAAGGACAGATCAACATCACGCAGGTGGCTTACTCCGTGGGCTTCAACAACCAGACCCACTTCTCTACCGTGTTCAAGAAGCACTACGGCATGTCGCCTAGCGAATATGCTGAAACAAAGAGAAAAGAGAAATAAACAACAAATCTAACAAACTGAAAAGATATGAAGAAATACCTTATTTCGTTATTCATGGTGCTCGCTTCCCTGCAAGCCTCAGCACAGAATGACTGGTCCTCATTGTGGCTTGGCAAAGCATCTGCTAATGCCTGCCAGGTAACTACGTCGGCAGAAGAAAATGCTACCGTGAAGATTGCACGCCAGGAACTGGAAAACAGCTGGCGAGGCAAGAACGTGGAGTTGAAGATAGACAAGGCGCTGAACCTTGGCGAAGGCTTCAGGCTCTATGCCCGACCTGCCCACCAGGGCGACCACATCCAGTACGAGGCCACCATCACAGCTAGCACCTCCATCGGTCTGCTTTACGGAGCCTACGAACTGATTCGTCTGCAGAACACCGATGCCTACAATGTGGGTAGCGGCAAGCAGCAGAACTTCGGCAAGGCCATCGATGAAACCGAGAAACCGCAGGTGGGCCTCCGCATCCTGAACCATTGGGATAATCTGGATGGCAGCATCGAACGCGGCTATGCCGGCAAGAGCATCTTCAAATGGGAAGAAATCAAACTCGGAAAGAAAGGCAAAGGCGGCAGCATCAGCAAGAGCCTGCACGACCGCCTCATCACCTATGCCCGTGCCAACGCATCGCTTGGCATCAACGGCAGTGTGCTCAACAACGTGAATGCATCGCCAAAGATGATGACTGCAGAATATATAAATAAGGTGAAAGTCATCGCCAACATTCTGCGCCCTTACGGCATCCGAGTGTATCTCAGCATCAACTTTGCTTCGCCTATGGCTCTGGGTTATACCAAGACCGCAGACCCGTTGGATAAGAAGGTGCAGCAATGGTGGCAGAAGAAAGCCAAGGAGATTTATGCCACCATCCCCGACTTTGGCGGCTTCCTGGTAAAGGCAAACTCCGAGGGCCAGCCGGGTCCGGGCGATTACCACCGCACCCATGCCGATGGAGCCAATATGCTTGCCGATGCCGTGAAGCCATACGGAGGCATCATCATGTGGCGCAGCTTCGTATATGGCGCCAACCACAAGGGCGAAGACCGAGTGAAACAAGCCGTAAGCGAGTTTAAGGATATGGATGGAAAGTTCAGAGACAATGTGATTCTGCAATCCAAGAATGGTCCGCTCGACTTCCAGCCCCGTGAGCCATACGCTCCTATCTTCGACAACATCAAGAAAACTCCTCAGATAGCAGAACTGCAGATTACACAGGAATATCTGGGACAGAGCAAGCACCTCACCTATCTTGCACCAATGTGGAAGGAATTCTTTGATTTTGTCAATCCAGACAAGCTGGTGGGTATCTCTGGCGTAGCCAATATCGGTGATGATGCCAACTGGTGCGGTCATCCTTTCTCGCAGGCAAACTGGTATGCTTTTGGCCGATTGGCATGGAATCCTTCGCTCAGCGCCGAAGAGATTGCTCACGAATGGCTCGTTCAGACTTACGAGAATCAGGACGAGAAGTTCACCAAACCTGTAGAAATGATGATGATGACCTCTCGCGAAGCCTGCGTCAACTATATGATGCCATTGGGCTTGCACCACATCTTCAAATTCGACCACCACTATGGTCCGGAGCCGGATGGTTTCATCGCCAGCTATCCATTGGAGTGGTGCCCTGTTTATTATCACAAGGCAGATGCCAAGGGTATCGGTTTCGACCGTTCATCCAAGGGAACAGATGCCGTAGGTCAGTATCCGGAACCATATCGCAGCCTGTATGATAACATCCAGACCTGTCCTGAGGAATATCTTCTCTGGTTCCATCATGTAGCATGGAATTACAGGATGAAGTCGGGCAGCACCCTCTGGCAGGAACTCTGCATGAAGTACAACATGGGTGTGGCGATGGTAGAAGTTTACCGTGATTACTGGCACACTTCTGCCAAGCAGTACATGAAAGGTCATGAGCAGGAATGGCAGCATACCGATTCGCTTCTCAACGTGCAGCTTGAGAATGCGAAGGAATGGCGCGAGACCTGCCTGAAATACTTCCAGACCTTCTCGAAGATGGATATTCAATACCCTGAATGATACTTTCTCCAACCCGAGAATACTCTTCACTCTTCACCTTTCCCTCGCAAACCCCGATAAACAGGGCGTTTGGCGAGGTGAAGAGTTCCCGCAACTCTTCACCACTCTTCACCTCTCTTCACCCATAAGGGAATATCTTAAAATAATTATAGCATGAAGAATTCTACAAAAAACGGATCATCTGAGATGATGATCGAAAGTGGTTCAGACTTCTCTCTGGTATATAGACAATGGTTCGGTCATCAATTATGACCAGCTCTATGCACAAGTTATGTATGAGCTTTGCCATCAGCAGACCCCTTATTGGTTCACCAATGACGAGGTGGCTCGCATCCAGCAGAAGAACCTGCCTTTCTTCAAGACAGACGACCAGGAATCGATGATACGCAACTGCTTCCGGGTTCCTGAAGGGGAGGAAGAAGATGAGGGAAAGTGGATGAACTGCTCTGAGATTTTCCAGGTGCTGCATGAGCATTATCCGATGCTGATGAGTAATCTGAGCACCAAGATTCGCATCGGACAGTCGCTCAAGCTGATGGGTTGCAAGATGAAGCATACCAAGAAGGGGCAGGCTTATCAGCTCATTGAACTCAAGCAGAAATAGGGGGGCTTGGTGAGTGATTTTGCCGGATGCTTCTTTTATAGGTGGTTTCTGAGATTGTAAGCGGCTCCGTGTTTATACCATTTGGGTGAAGAGTGGTGAAGAGTGGTGAAGAGTTGAGCCAACTCTTCACCCCTAGGAAATGCCCTGTTTATCGGTATTTCCGAAGGATGGGTGAAGAGTGAAGAGTATTTCATGACTCCATTGTTTATTCAGATCTCGGAATCAGAAATCCCAGGGAGATGGTCTTGTGCTCTTATCTCTTATGGCAGGTTTTACTGTGCTACATGGACAGCCAACTGGCAGATATGGAGACAGTTGGCTGTTCTAGGTAAGACAGTGAACTGTTCTAGTTCCGCCAGTTAACTGTTCTACGTAAACAGTTAACGAGCCAGAGTCGGCATCTTATCATGGGTTCAGCTGACTCCCACCCATAAGCTTTTTATCGCACGTGAGTACACGCTGGATGGGGCTCTCGGGGTAAGGCACTAACCTTCTGACTCCACAACCTCTTGGTTTACTGTTTTGGGGAGATACGTTTACCATTCGGACTTCGACTTGTCGTTCGCTTCGCTTGGCGGTAAATACCTGCGGTTGGATTTGAACCAACTAGGTCAGTGTCATGCCCGACACACAAGAAAAAGGTGTATCCCCACTTGCCCGATGTATGGGGCAAGAAGGATACACCTTATTATATTATGGATTAGGATAATCCTGATTGATACCTCTAGGAAGAAAATAGCCCTTGATGCAATTTGGATTGCAGACACAAATCTGAATATGATTCTTTTCTCTGAATCCTGCATTAGGATATAGTTCCTGTCCTTCCCAAAATACACCTTTTACAGAATCGTAAGAATGGGTATTGGCCTTTTTATTCAACTCCAATGCCGTTTGTACAACAGAACAATCTAACCTTCTGAGAAGTAGATCATCCGAGTTGCCAATTGGCTTGTTCTTTGGTAATTCCTTATCAAGATTATGACATGTTTCTTTTAACACATCATAGGCATTCTTCAACTCCTGTAAATAAGAGCTATCTGTCAAATCGAAACAATAACCTAAATCTATTACGGCACCTATAACTGCAGGAGTTTTTATAGAAGAGTTGGACCTTTTTGACAATTCTGTCGCCCATTGCCAAGCTCTTTCTTCATTATTTTCCCAAAAATAGATACCACTTCCTAACCAATCATAATCATTAGTACTGGCTAAGAGTTCTGTTTTACCAGCAATAAACTTTTCTACCACAGACTGGTCACAACCATGAAATCCAATCACAAGATTAGATCGCCTAGAATAAAGAGATTCATCCATATTATCTTAGATGTGAAGCCCAGTTTCCATTTTTATCCAAAATGCCTGCATCTATAAGAAATTTCAAAGATGCCTCTTTACTAGCTGTTGCAGCCTTTCCTGCTGCCTCTAATCTTTCTTGTCTTTTGCTATCAAATAAATCCATATTCTACCTCCTTATTTTAATGATTCAACTTTCGTGCTGCAAAGATTACGCAAACGAGCGCAATGTAAGCTTGCTTACAGATTGCCGAATGCAACTTTGCTGCTGCAAAGATACGCTTTTCTTTTGAAAGAAGCAAGGATTTTTGGGAAAATGTTTGAGGGTGAGGGAGATAAAAAGAAAAAGGTATATCCCACTTGCCCGATGTGCTTGGCAAGAAGGATACACCTTATTATATTATTTCAAACGAAACATGACAGGAATCTCTACGGAGCCAGAAACAACCTTGCCTTCTCCATCAGGAACAAAGCGAGGCATTAGCTTAACTACTCTCAAAGCCTCCTTGTCGAAAAGAGGATCGTCGCTCATCATCACCTTGTATTGAGAGAGATTGCCCTTGGTGTCTACCTGAGCTGAAATGATAACCCTGCCTTCCTTTTTCAACGTGCGGGCAGCCTCAGGATAACGCACATGTTTGGCTATGAAAGCACGCATCGCTTTCAGACCTCCAGGGAAGTAAGGAACGACGGTACCTGCGCCAGAGAGCAGGTCGCTATCCAACTTAACAGGCTCCGGCATGGAGTCCTTAAGTACTTGACTCGCTTCAAAGTCGGGCGACTTCATGTGATTTTGTTTCTTTTCCGTACAGCCTGCCACCAACAGGACTGCACAGAAAAGCAATATAAGATTTCTCTGTTTCATACATTATTTGACAATCTTCTTGCCATTCACGATATATATGCCTTTGTTGAGGCCACTGACGGAAGAACCTAAATAACGACCGTCTAAAGAATAAACCCCCAGGCCATAAGATGACACTTTGTCATTCTCAACGAAATGAATACCTGAGATAATATTGTCGTTACTACCACCCATAAAGTCAAAGTCTATACTTCCGTCCTCATTCTGAGTAATGTTGGTGATAGGCTTACCCATGGTCGAACCGCCCTGATAGATGATAGCAGAAGGCGAAGATGTGTCGGTAAGACTGTTATTGTCTTTGTATGGATACAAATCACCAGTCTGCGAGTCTACAGATGTACCCTCTTCATTGTCTGCATGGAAAATAGTAAGACGCTGATGATCGTTGTCCAGATAGGCGTATTCACTACCATATTGGTTACTATAATTTACTATAGAGTTTACGTTGTTCCATCCCCATACATTTTCATCGTAGTCCACATGAGTAATCATCATACCACTGGCAGGCAACTGGTTATCCCAGATACCCACATTTTGTTGTCTGTTCTCGATAAGATAATACTCATTCTTGTTATTGTCATTGTACACAACAAATGCCTGCCCATACTTCACATCCTGTGCCTGCATACCTTTTACAGATGTAGGCTTATCCAGTACAGTGGGAGTTATCCAGCCTGCAAACCATTTTTCATAGGCAGAATAGTTAGGAGGACAGAAGCTCTCACCATTATAGCTTCCAGAGCACATCAGGTCGAAGTCACCCATTCCGAAGTTTACTCCATTTTTAGTATCATACAAGTCTGGATAACCTAAACAGTGGGAGAACTCATGACAGAGAGTACCGATACCATCCACACGTTCCCTATAAGAAACAGGAGTATATTGTAAGGTAAGTTCCGGTCCACAAGCGTATGTATTTACCACCACATTATTGTCCTTGCTTACATACGAGCCGTTATTTCCATATTGCAACTTAGACTCATGAGGCCAAATTGTATTTTCGTCACCACCGGCAGCCTGTCCGAGTCCTGCAAAGAGAACATACACTTGCTCCACATAGCCATCGCCATCCCAATCATAGTCAGTAAAGTTGACGTCAGGGTCTGCCAAACGACAAGCATCATACACCATGTCACTAGGACGAACATCAGTAGAACTGCCAGAAGGCGCACCATAATAGGCATATTCATGATTGAGAGTATAAGGTCCCACTACATCAAAGTCCAGTTCAAACTGTCCATTACTCTGTGCCAGGAAATAATCTTTCACACTGCCCACAAAGCCGAGCGAATTTGCATAACCAGTCTCATTAGCTATTCTGTTGTACATCTTCTGGTTGTGACCAAACTTGAATTTCTTATCCTTGTACTGCACCAGGATGATAAGACCTTTCTTCTTGCCAAAATAAGAACCATTGGTTTGCCCCAAACTTTTTTTCGCAGCCATACGACGAGCCTTCGCCATACGTTCGGTACGATCTTGGTTGGCTTTGGCACGTAACAGACTTCCACGCAACTGTAAGTTCTTGGCATCTACTTTGACATATCGTTTGCTACCGCTATCGATATTGTAGCAAATTCCTTCCGCATCCACCCAGTAGCTGCAGAATTCATCACCACGAAGTTCCACTCTTTTCTGAGTTCCATCAGCCAAGGTTACCATACGCCATACGCCCTTTTTGGCAGGTACAGCATGGGCTGTAAGAGAAACGAAACCCAACAGGGAAGCAAGCAACAGATGTTTCATGTTTCTTTTCATCATATTTCTTTTTAATTGAAAGCTTGTTAAGAAAAACAAGGCTCCAGAAAACCATTCAAGTTATCTGGAGCCTCAAATTATATCATGTTTTTATTTATAAAAAACGCCTGTATTACTTAGCCCAAGCTCCACGCTTAGCCACATACATCTTATGTGCCTTGGCAGAAACTACAGCTGAGTGATGTGCTGCAGCCTTCTTTGCCTTGGCAAAAGCAGCATGAATCTTAGCCTTACCCTCATCTGTTACCTCGAAGGTATCAGACTCGAATGCATAAGCATTGTCTGAGGCATCAGTATAGATATTGAAGAAGGTATAGAGCTTCTTGCTACTGTCATACTTGGAAATGAATCCCTTGCTAGCAAGGAACTGACCATTTTCTGAATCAGCACCAAAGTAAGTCAGAATATCTGTTACCAAGATGGCTGTACCATCCTTAAGAGCAAGACCTGTCTCCTGTGTATCTACTGTGATTGTACCATTCTCTGCAACAGTAAACTCCAATGGAGCTTTCTCAACAGCAAAAGGAGTAATGCGGAACTTGGTAGGATCGCTACCACTCTGTGAGAGTACACCTTCTGTAACAACAGGCTCACCCATGAGCACACCTGGATCCTTTTGGAAGATAATAGAACCGTAACTCTTGGCTCCAATGGTTACTGTACCAGCAGCAATATCATTCCAAACCTCGGCAGCATCCTTGCTTGACTTGAGTGAGAGATTCAGTACATCTGAACCTACAGCCTCACCATTTGCATTATACATTACCATTACGAGAACATACTTGCCTGTCTCGGCAAAAGGAATCTGAACTTCGCCGGAAGCAGATACTTCCTCAGAAGCCACACTACCATCAACGATACCGCTTACGGTAGCATTCAAGTCGCTGCTAGCAGGAACAAGAGCGTACTTCACCTTGGCTACATCTGCGCTCAAAGACATAGTAACCTGTGCGAAATCATTGTCATTGGCATCGGTGAAACGACCCTTATAGGCAGCCTCGACACCGTAATTTGCGATTACCTTACCAGGAAGAGCTATAGCAAACAAACCACTCTTGTTGGCTGGAAACGGGTTACCTTCCTGGTAATTTGCCATAGAAATCAATAATGTATTTGCTGGCATGGTTATGATACCATCCTTCAAGGTACCAAACCACTCTGGCTTCTTTGACTTGATAAGATCAAGAGATGCTCCACCCTCCAAGTTGTAAGCAACATTACTTGAAACTGTAATCTCACCATAATTACCGATAGCAAAACCAGTATGACAAGTTTCTACATAGACGAAATCAGGATCGGTAGCATTGATTACCCAGTAATGATCATTCTCGGAATCATAGGTAGTACCCTCTTCTCCTTCCCAAGAAGCATAAGGATTGACGATACGGTACTTGCCTTCCTCGACAACACTCTTCTGAATCTTCACTTCGTCAACAGCATTATCTACACCGAAGAATGTAGTCAGCACATCCTCACGGTAAGCACCCATCGACTTATTGGTATTGATGTCCATCCACTCTGTAGCACCAGCCTTAAAGGTAAATGAACCTATACCGTATGTTGTGTCACAGTCCTCACTGGCAACGCTGATGGTACCACCATTATAAGTACCATACTGCAAATTCTCCGGATTGTAAGTGATAGTGATAGGAGCCTCAGCCTTACCATCGGCAAATGTTACCTGACTAGGCACGTTGAAAATACTACCCTCATCAGCTGTATATTTCAAAAGAACTGTCTGTTCACCCTCTGTCTTTACACGATGAAGTGTAACAACAAAGCTTGAGTTGCTCTTGCTCAACTCTATCTTCGACTCCTGGGTATTGCTGAAGAACACTTCGTTAGCTACCTTAGGCGCACCCGTGTAGTCGTAGTCGCTGGTACATGAGCTGATGGCGAATGCCATCAAACTCAAGATTACCATATATGAAAATTTGAATGCTTTTTTCATAATTGTGTCTATTTATCTATTCGTTTATAAAAACTACTATTGCTCTGTCCATGGAGTATAGAGATCAGATGGATCAGGATTGTTCATACCTCTTACTCCCTGGTTGCGGTCACCCTCGTAAGATACGAATACGAGATTCATCCATGCAGGACGGCCATTGGTGTTGAGACGAGTCAGGTCGTACCAGTTGGTACCAGGATAGCCACGGGTTACTGAGTAGTTCAAACGCTTGATATCGAAGAAAGTCTGACCCTCACCCCAAAGTTCTATACGTTTCTGGAATACGATTTCCTCTACCACGTCATCTGTTGATGACACCTTGCAGGTGTACTGAGGGTCGCGATAGGTCTTCATAAAGTTAACCAACAGTTCCTTACCCTTGGCAGCGTTGATGTGAGCCTCAGCTTCTGCCTCAATAAAGTACATTTCTTCTACACGCATGATAGGATAAGAAGAAGCTGCACCGATGTTAGGATCGTCGGTATTACCCTCGTTAGGACGGAACTTCACAGATGCATAAGCTGGCATACGCTTGTCTGCCAAGCTCTTTGTTGCAGGTATCTGGATCACCTTATCTGCCAACTCAGAACCTTCTGGAGCCTTGAATTCCAACTTACGGAAGTCTGTATCGCTGATACGCTCGTACATTCTCTTGTCTATCTCGTTGAAAGGCATATTCTCTTCACCATAACCACTATAACCGAATGTAGTCTGGTTGCTGAGCCATGAAGTCCAGTTGATGATACCTGTCTTTACTGAGGTGTCCTCAGATGTCTGGGTAGCACCCCACATCCACTTTGTGATGTCGTTGAAACCTGTCTTATAGTTGGTGCAAGCCTCTTCGCTCATAGGCTGTACCTTAGCATTGTTGATGGCAAGACGGGCATACTTGGCAGCATTCTCGTAGTCGCCATCCCACATATACAGACGAGCCTTCAAACCATAGACACAAGACAGATCAGGAAGTACGCCATTACCTGTTTTTGTCAGGTGCTTGATATACTCCTCAGCCTTATTCAGGTCGCTCTCAATAAACTCCTTCATCTTTTCGTGAGTAGCACGAGGGTTGTTGAGGGCGTCAGCCTGATTCATCTCTGCTGTTACAATAGGTACTGTAAGTCCGCTAACGTCATTACCATCGGCATTGATATTGCTTGTCTTGTCGTTAGGCAGGAACTCGTACATACGGGCAAGGTCAATATAGCACAAAGCACGGAAAGCCAAGCCTGCACCAAGGTAACCCAACTGCTCATCGGTGGCATTGTCTGGGTTGACAGCACCAACCATGTTGTTGATGGTCAGGATAAAGCTATAATAATAGGTACTGATGTACTGACCGAATACATAGCCGTCACCCTGATACTTGTTCTGTGCCCAATAGTAAAAGTGATGGGCATAGTTCTTGGTAGACTGCAAGAGGTCGCCTGTCATCAAGTCACGTACATACATGATAGCACCATAACCAAATGGGAAGTGCCAGCTACGATCTACTACTGACTCATTTACCTTATTAAAATATGCAGGCATCGCCATCAGGAATGACTCTGCTGATGATGGGGAGTTCTGTATCTGCCCCTCAGTGGCAACAGTAGTTGGTTCTGTTACCTCCATACAGCCAGTGAGTGATGTCAGGGAGAATCCTGCAATCACAAGTCCAGCCATTGAACGATATATTGTTTTTTTGTTCATTTTCTTCTTTTTTATTGGTGAAACGATTAGAATGTTACAGTAATACCTCCAGAAACGGTACGGATAGGACGGTAAACTGAATTAGAGCTGCCACCAGTAATGCTCTGACGTGGGTCAAGACCCTGGCGCTTAGACCAAGTCCAGACATTGTCGGCTACCATGTAAACACGCACCTTCTGCAAACCAACTGTCTGCATCCACTGGGCAGGCAATGTGTAACCCAAAGTGATGTTAGACAATGAAAGGTAAGAAGCATCAGTCAAGAAACGGTCTGAACCTGCAGACATATATGAGTCGCCATACTGCCAACGAGGCACGTTGGTGTTGGTATTCTCTGGTGTCCATGCTTTCTCCATATCTACGTGGATTGCTTGACCTGCAGAGCAACTCATCAAGCCAGCGTATGCTCCATCGTAAACCTGACCACCTATCTGATACTGGAAGTCCACAGAGAAATCAAGACCCTTCCAGGCTACGCTGGTACCGAAACCACCATATACGTCTGGCAATACATCACCGCAAAGGTAGTAGCTACCGTCATTGTAGGTGGAAGTAGTTTCCTGACCTACCACATTACGGTGCTTAATGCCAGTATAGCTTTCGTCAACCTTCTCGCCAGCGTTATTGTAGTAAACGTCCTTATTGTTCTCATCCTTCTCATATACGTTCTTATAGAAGAGAGAAAGACCTGTCTCAGGATCTACACCCGCATACTTCTTGGTATAGTAAGTAAAGCGTGACTTACCCTCCTGATAGAAGTACGAACCGCTAGCGTAACCTAAACCAATACCATCATACCAGCTTTGCTTGGCAGAATCAGAAAGTTTGGTAACTTCATTGTGGTTGGTTGTCAAGTTGGTATATACATTCCAAGTGAAATCCTTAGTACGGATAACATCTGCATGAAGGTCAATCTCAACACCACGGTTCACCATATTACCGATGTTATCGTAATAACCGCTCCATCCGAAAGACACAGGAAGGTAAACCATAGAAAGCATATCAGAGGTCTTGTTGCTGTAGTACTCGATGCTACCCCAGATGCGGTTCTTCAACAAAGAGAAATCTGCACCGATATTGAACTTACCGTTCTTCTCCCAAGAGATTTTTGGATTACCCAAAGAAGAAGGAGTCAAAGACACTTCATTGTTGGAGTTGACAATCGAGAAATACTTGGTATACATATAGCTACCAATACCATCGTTACCATTTTCACCATAAGAAGCCTTCAACTTCAATTCGTTAATCCAATCAACATTGAACCAAGATTCCTTATGCATATTCCAACCAGCACCAAATGACCAGAATGTACCCCACCAGTTATCCTTTGAGAAACGAGATGAAGCCTGACGCATGGCAGAAACGCTACCAAAGTAACGAGAATCATAGTTGTACATGACACGGCTGAGCCATGACTCTGTATTGTACTCACTCATAGAAGAAGAACCATTGTCCAAGACAACAGCACCAGCCAATTCCTTGTTATCCACAGAGAACTGATTGTGCTTGCCGGCATACAGAGCATAGCCATAAGCACGATAATACTCATGACCGAGCATCACCTCAACATCATGCTTGCCATAAACCTGATGCCAGTTGATACGCTGCTGGTAGTTGTAAGACCAAGAACGGTCGTGCTCCTTGTTCACCATACCATTACTTGCTGCATACTGACCGAAGTATGGATTGGTTGTGCCTGTAGAACGGCTCTCGTTCAAATATACGTTGTTGATAGAAGTAAACTTGAAACCATAAGGCAACTGAATCTCAGCAAAGCCTGTACCGTTAAAGGTGTTTCCTTCTGAATTGGCTGTATTCAGCCTAGCATCAGAGATAGGGTTGGCACCACTCATGAAAGCACGGAATGGAGCTACCTTACCACTACCATAGTCATAAGCTATCATGCGTGAAGTCTGGTCATACATAATGTTGCCATTGGCATCACGCATATACATAGGATAGATAGGAGCAATGTCAACAGTAGCGAAAACACTACCATTGTCGCCACCCTCGCTAAGAGAATTGCTGTTAAAGTGACCATAGCTCATGTTGGCACCCACCTTCAACCATTTGTTTACCTGGTAGTCTGCCTTCAAACGAGATGTGAAACGACGATAGTTAGAAGCTGCAGTAATACCGTCATTGCTCAAATAGTTGGCAGAACCATAGAATGTACCTCTGTCTGAAGCACCTGTTGCTGTAACAGTATATTCCTGACGAAGGCTGTTGTTGTAGATTTCGTCTACCCAGTCATCAGGAGTCAGATAATAGGTTGTTCCATTCATGGTAGAGTAAGAACCAAGGGTAGCGTTAGGATTGAGCTTGCCATTGGTACCAATGAGCTGCTGTCCCTCTGGGATAGTATAAACATTGTAACCCAAACCATAAGAAGGATTGGTGATCATATTGTCGTTAGCCCACTTCCATGCCTGTGTGGCATCCATGTGGTTCACATTCTGGGCATAGTTGTTCAGGGCCATGTACCACATTTCATAGTACTTGGCTGGACTCTTCATTGTCTCATACTCAGGCACAGCCTTTGAGTTGGAACCCCACTTGGCATCTACGGTAAGAGTGCCCTTAGTGCCCTTCTGTCCGCTCTTGGTTGTAATCAAGATAACACCGTTACCACCACGAGCACCATAAAGAGCTGTAGAAGAAGCATCCTTCAATACAGTCATGCTCTCTACGTCGGCAGGGTTGATATCATTAAGTGAGCCACCATATGGAGAACCATCAAGCACAATCAGAGGGTCGTTTCCTGCATTGATAGAGTTGAAACCACGAATACGGATAGTAGGTGTAGAACCAGGCTGACCGCTACCAGTGTAAATCTGCACACCAGCAGCCTTACCCTTCAAGGCATCTACAGCATTGGTTACCTGGACCTTACCAATCTCTTCTGAGCCTACAATAGCAGCAGAACCTGTGAAGGCACTTTTCTTCTGAGTACCGTAAGCAACAACCATCACCTCATCCAAAGCGTGATCATCTGCATCCAGAACAATCTTCATGTTCCTGCCAGCCTTTACAGACTTGCTCTGCATACCGATATAAGTAATCTCCAACTTGGCACCAGCAGGAGCGTTCAATGCGAAGTTACCGTCAATATCGGTAACTGTACCAGTGTTTGTACCTGCCACCTTGATGGAAGCACCGATAATAGGGCTGCCATCCTCAGAAGAGGTAACCTTACCAGAGATTTGACTTTGCGCAAATGCCATGCTCGTACTGAGAGTAAGGCCTGCGACTAATGTCATGAGTCTTTTATCCATATATCTCTCTCGTTTTAAATAAATGAATATATAATTTTATAATTTCTTTCTCTTTATCTCGTTTCGGGCTAAACTTATATGAAAATGTAACCCGCTTTTCAAAACTTACTTAAATTTTAAAAATATTTTTAATCGGCTGCAAAATTAAGCATTATTTAGCAAACCACCAAACTTTTTTCTAGAAAAATAGCATTTCAGCCGACATTTTATTATAAATATCCTTTTTTTATGCACTTTTTCTATAGAATAGCAAGAAAAAGACGACAGTTTTTCTAAAAACTGCCGTCTTTCTGTTTTTCTAGCTTTCTGCATCCAATTCATTACCCAAAACAAAAAGCATATAAAGAGGTATATTGATCGTTTTAGAAGCCTCATTCTTCTCATACGCCAGAAGACTGGTACGAAGTGCCCACTTCGGTGAATACTTCTCCCTATATAATTTGAGACTTTTGGCATTCATCGTCACTCCTGCCTTTACTTCCAACGGATAAACATCCCAGCCATCAGAAACGAGGAAATCTACTTCGGCTGTAGCAGAGGATGACCAATAGTAATTGGTTTCAAGAACATCAGAGTAATTCTGAAGTTCCTGACAAACGTATTGCTCCGTCAAGGCACCCTTAAACTCTTCAAAAATCCTGCTGCCTTCCAATATCACCTTAGGAGAAACGCGGCTCATCGCCCTCAGAAGGCCAACATCAAGCAGAAACACTTTAAAAGATTTCAGGTCTGCATAGGCCGAGATTGGAATATCCGGCTTGCTCACATTGTGGGTTCTGATGATTTCACCTGCATCACAAAGCCACATGATGGCATCCTCATATTCCCTTGCCCTGGCTCCCTCTCTCACCAATCCATAGACAAACTTCTTGTTTTCCTTGGCCAACTGAGAAGGAATACTGTTCCAGATATAGCGAATCTTCTCTACCATGGAATTAGGAGCATGCTTAGAGAAATCTTTCTGATAGGCAGCTATCAACTCCTGCTGGATGCGATTCACCTTATTATAATCTTTACTGTCCAACCACTCCATCACAACAGCTGGCATTCCGCCTATAATCATATACTTCTTCAGGTAATCCGTAAGCCGGTTCTCAAAGGCGCCCAGCTTTCTATTTCCCTTGTCAATATAGTCAACCAGCATCTTCTCTTCATTTGCTATCAGAAACTCTTTAAAAGACAATGGATACAGATGCAGAAAATCTGTTTTGCCTACAGGGAAAGATGTTCCTTCATGCAGGGCTATACCTAGCAAAGAACCCGCACAGCAAATGACATACTCCGGTGCTTCCTCGCAGAAGTATTTCAGAGAAGTGAGTGCTCTTGGCATTTCCTGCACTTCATCGAAGATGATAAGCGTCTGTTCCGGCTCTATGAGTTTACCATTGTAAATGGAGAGTTGTTCTATGATACGCTGCGGAGACAAATCGCCAGCAAAAACTTCGCCAAGCACGTCGCTCTGCTCGAAGTTGATATAACAGACGTCTTTGAAGTACTTTCTGCCGAATTCCTTCAATAGCCAGGTCTTACCAACCTGTCTTGCCCCTTCCAAGACCAAGGGCTTTCTACTATGGCTTTCCTTCCATTTTAGCAATTGAGATATAAGCAATCTTTCCATACTTTATGCATTTTTCTGCAAAGATACTAATAAACAACGGATTACAAAAGGAAAATCACATTTTCCTAAGGACTTTTAAGTATATTTATCACATTTTCCTAAGGAGTTTTCTCCCCATTCATCACATTTTCCTAAGGACTTTTCCCAGAATCATCACATTTTCCTAAGGAGTTTACGCCTTAAAGATACCAAACCAGCCAACCATGCAGGCAACCTGACGATTATTGTCTGGCTATGGCAAGAAGTTGCCCTCTACTAGGGCAACTTTCTGCCGTAACCAGGCACAAACCGATTCGTGGCAACATGCGTTTCGGAAGGGTGAAGTACAAAGCCCTATTTATGGCTCTACTCAAAGGTCACGCCAAAGTCGGAATCACCCATCTCTCCATCTGTCATAGAAATAGAGAAGCCATTGGCAAAGGTATAGAAAGGACCCTTATAGGTGGTTCTCTTGCCCATAACCAAATGTACGTCGGTGAAGCTATTCGCCTTCAAAACCTTCCCATTATTGTTCAATGCCTGGGTTTCTAACTTGGCATCGGTTACATCCTCAGCTCCCGGAACAACAAAGAGGTTATACTCCTTTATCTCGAAATTGTATTTGGTAACATCAACAACCCTATTGATTTCGCACGTCTCCGTACAACACCCCTCTGATGGATTGAACTTTGTTCCAACATTACCCGAGATCTTGACGGTAAAAGTCTTCAAGTCGTCTGGCGTCTTATCCGTAGGCAGCAATTTAACGGCTGCTATGGCACGCTTGAGAGCACATTCCACCACCTTGGTATTATCCGTTGAACTGATGGTGATTTCCTTATAACAGTATGCCATATCAGTAACCTTGTCGTTCGGGAATGTTACTTCGGTGGCAGACTTGATATCAATTCGTTTATCACCAATAGGCTTGTCTGTATTAGCTGCAATAATGACAAGATGATAGGTACCATTCGGAATCTGCATCTTTACCTTACCGAAGGTGCTCATAGAGTCATCCTGGCGGGCAACCAGCATCGTCTTTGATTTTCCGTCAGCAGGAATCAAGGCCACTTCAAGCTCCGTGAACAACTTGCATTCCGCCAACGTCTTGTTGCCGGAAGTTTCAGCTCGGGTGTCCAAGCTGGAGATGGATTGCTCGTAGAGACTGAACACTACCTCATGGTTTGTTACTTGTGAGGAACTTGTCATCACATTGTCTGATGTACAGCTAACCAGCAGGCTAGCAACGAAGACCAGCATCAGGCCTATGCATTTAAAATTCTTCATCTTCGACATAGATTTTTAGGTAAGACGCCGAGAATATCCCGGTATTATCGGCAATGCCAACCGAATGATACAGACGATTGTTTAGGTGCAGTTGCGTTGCTGCAAATTTAGTAAAAAAAGTAACAGGCTGTTAGCTATCGTTTAGTTTTTTAAGATTGTTTAAACAAAAAGTGTATCCTTATGGCTCTTCTTCATTGAGACAATAAGGATACACATTATTATATAAGAGGAAAAGATTCTGTCTATGTCGAAGTCTTGTATGAAGACATTCTGCAAGACTTTCATGTTTTCAAAGTTGACAATACTTGTTCTTTCCATAATTCTAGCTCCTTTTACACATTTTTCGAAGGAGCTTAAAGAAAATTTCCTTTATAAGGGAAAGTTTTTCGAGAAAACTTTCCCTTATAAAGGAAATATCTTATGGTTTTTCTTCCTTTATAAAGGAAAATGTTGTATCTTTGCACCCAGATTAACATAAAACGGAAGATATGGACAAGAGAATAGCAAAACTGCTGATAGCGGAGAACCAAAGGATGATTCAGAATGTGGAGATGGTGAAAAGAAACATCAGCTTCGAATCTCATTCTAACTATGTGCTGGTAGGACTAAGAAGAGCCGGTAAGTCTTACTTGCTATATCAGCGTGCCCAAGAGATGATAGCTCTGGGACATCTGCCAGAGGAAATCCTTTACTTCAATTTTGAGGACGACCGATTGGAAAATCTCCAGCTTTCCGACCTGGATGCCATCAAGCAGGCTTACGAGGAGATGTATGGGTATCAGCCCATCTTCATGCTTGACGAGATACAAATCATTGATGGGTGGGAGAAATTTGCACGTAGACTTGCTGACCAGAAATATAGAGTGTATATCACCGGTAGCAACGCCAAGATGCTGAGTAGCGAGATTTCTACTACGCTTGGTGGCAGATATATGGTGCAGCCCGTCTTTCCTTTCTCCTTTCAGGAATACTTGTCAGCCCAGCATATCTCCTTGCCTGCGCAGTGGGAGTATCTGCAAAATTCTGACCTCAAGAGGGCTTTTCTTGAGTATTTTCATATTGGCGGTTTGCCAGAATTGGTGATTGTTGACAATCAGTTTAAGCGAGAGTGGTTGGGCAATCTATACAACAAGATTTACTTTGGAGATTTAATTGCCAGATACGGCATTCGCAACCCTCTGGCGATGAAGACTTTGATACGAAAACTATCTGAGAGCGTAAAGCAGCCACAGTCTTATAACAGACTGGCTAATCTGGTTTCTACTGTGGCTGGAAAGGTAAAGCAAGAGACGATAGTGGACTATCTGAGATATATCAAGGACACTTGCTTGATCTTCTCCATAGAAAACATTTGTGCAAAATTGCAAGATAGAATGTCGAACCAGAAGTATTACTTTATAGATAATGGTTTTCTGAGTCTATTCCTCTTTGATCCAGAAACATCTCTCTTGGAGAATCTGGTAGCCATTCACCTGCATGAGAAGTATGGGGAAGACCTCTTCTATTATCATGATAATGTGGAGGTGGACTTTTGTCTCTTTGAGCATCAATGTGCTTTCCAAGTGTCGTACAGTATCAAGGATGCTGCTACTCGTGAGCGAGAATTGGGGGCTTTGAATGCTTATCAGAAGAGGTATCCAGGAAGTAAACTTTTTGTTATTACGATGGATGAAGAGGAGACGATAGAACTGGATGACTTGAAGATTGAAGTGATACCAGTATGGAAGTGGTTGCTTACCTCGTAGTTGTTGTTTTCCTACACATTTTTCTTTTAGTTATATTTGGGGACAAAGTTACAACTTTTCTCCTTATTATCCAAAGTTTTATGAAAAAAGTTTTTAATTTTCTTGGTTTTATTGGCTTTTCTATCTAACTTTGCACGTATGATGAAAAGATTATTAGTTTTATTCATGGTGTTCTGTGCCATATCAACTTATTCTCTAGCACAGAACTGGGTAGGCACCTGGGCCACAGCTCCACAAACTGTAGTCAGATCATTTATGCCCTATAACAACTGCATGACCAACCGCTCGGTGCGCCAGGTGGTAAAGGTAAGCATAGGAGGCGACGTAATCCGCCTCAAGTTGAGTAACATCTATTCGATGCAACCCGTGGAGATCCGCTCCATCTACATCGCTCACGCCAAGGACTCGTTCAGCATCGATGCCAAATCGGCACAATACTTCAAGTTCGGCAACAGCTACAAGACCGTCATTCCTGCCGGCAAGCAGATAGTGAGCGACGCCCTGAAGTTCAACCTCAGAAACCTGGAGCGTGTAGCCATCACCATCAACTACACTTCGGCTCCCGAAGTGCCCACCGTGCACATGGGTTCGCGCACCACCTCTTATATCATGAAAGGTGTAACCAACGCCCACTCCAACTTCGAGAAGGCTTTCAGAGAGAACCACTGGTACAACATTAGCGGCATCGACGTCTATACCATGAGCAACAACATGAGTGCCATCGCCATCATGGGCAACTCCATCACCGACGGCAAATGCTCCACGGATAATGCCCAGAACCGATGGCCCGACGTGATGTCGGAGATGCTGCAGCTGAAGCATAAGATAACCAACCAGGGCGTATTGAACCTGGGCATCGGCAACAACCGGGTAACCGTGCCGGGCGGTTTCGGTGCACTAGCCAAGGAACGCTTCAACCGTGACATCCTGATGCAGAGCGGCGTAAAGAAGGTGATTATCTTCGAAGGCATCAACGATATCGGTGCAGCCAAGAGCGGCAACAGCGAGACGGTGGCACGCCTGCTTATCGAAAGCATTCAGGGAATGGTAAGGAAGGCGAAAGCCCGGAAGATGAAGGTTTATCTGGGCACCATCACCCCTTTCAAGGGTGCCGGATACTACAGTCATTTCCATGAAGCCGCCCGCCTCTACGTGAACGACTGGATTCGCAGCCAGGCAAAGAACGTGGATGGCATTCTGGATTTTGCCAAACTGCTGCAAGACCCGAATGATGACAGAAGGATGAAGCGGGAATACGCCAGCAACGACTGGCTCCATCCGAACCCTGCCGGTTATAAGGCCATGGGCATCTATGCCGCAAACATCATCAAATAAAGACATACCGTAAAAGAAGTACTTCAGAAATAGTACTCCAGAAAAGAACTTCAGAAGAAAGACTTCAGAAATAGAAAAAAGAGGAATCGTGAATAATCAGTATCACGATTCCTCTTTTTTCTTATGGATAAGTATCCTGCTTACCCAAAGCGGGGAAGCAAGATACCAAAATCTACATTACTTAGCGGCAAACTTCACAGCAGAAGTCTTACCATCTACATTTGCTACAAGGTGATATACACCCGCAGCAACCTTACCCAATGCTACGCCAGCCTTATCGCCTGCATGAACATTCAGCAAAGTCTTCTGAGCCATCAGCTGACCGGCATTGCTATAAACCGAAAGAACAACCTTGTCGGCATCAGCACCGATAGTAACATTCAAATTACCATTTTCAGCATCGCCATTTACAGCAACATCGCCCTTAGAGCCGCCTGCTACAACATTACTGATACCAGTTGCCACATCAACCGTCAAGGTAATGACACCGGTAGTAGAAGCACCATTGGCATCAGTAGCAACAACATTGATGTTGGTTGAGCCCGGCATCTGCTTAGCAGCAATGATAATACCATTCTCCGACTGATAGAGAGCAGCCAAAGAAGGATCGGCAATCTGAGCAGAGAAGGTCATGGCATCGCCATCAGCATCCTCGAAGAAATCAGCAAAGTAGTACTGAGCAGAGGTCTCACCACCCTTGAGAACCAAGTCGGCAGGACCAACGTACTTAGGAGCACGGTTGGTATGCTCTACATTGTAGTTGACAACAGCTGAGCTTACATTGCCAGCCTCGTCCTTGGCATTAACAGCGAAAGAATGCTTTCCTGCAGTGCCATAAGCAGGAGCAAGAGCCACATTGAGCTTCAAGCTGCCGCCAGCCTCAACAGTATAAGTACCATTGCTCTCGGAGATACCATCTTGAGTACCATCTTCATTCTCATAGCTCTCAACGGTTGCGATACCATCAGCATCATTCAAGCTTACGGTGAAAGCCTCACCCTCGGCATCAGCAACAGTTACAGGAACCATCGCCTTGGAAGCCTCAGGAACAGTAGTCTCACCTTCAGGAGCGGTGATGACAGGAGCAGCATTCTTGTCAAGATAGATGTGATAGTTGTAGAGCTTGTTGTATGGGTCGTTGCTCTTCACTACGAGAGTAGCCTTATTGTTCTTGGCAAAATAAGCACTCTTGGCATTCACCTCGAACTGCACAGGAAGAGCCTCGCCTGGAGCAATCTCGCCTTCCTTCTTCTCGTTGAGCAACTTAATCCATGACTCACCCTTCTCCTTCTCGATACAAGTCATGAAGTAACCGAAGGCACCATAGCTGTAAGCATTGTCGTAGAGAGCCTCGATGTCAACCCAGCCACCCAATGACTTCAAGTGTGCCATATAGCGATTGGTTTCCATATCTCCATCCTTGGTTGCCATCATGGCAGATCCCTTGTAGCCTGCAGGATACTTCAATACGACATAGAAGGTATCGGCAGGATTGATGTAGATAGGGTTGTCAAACTCCAACATACGTGCAGCACCCTGGTAGCTACCATCCTCACGAGGTTCTTCCTTGGCAATATGAATCTTGCCATGACCGATGGTCTTCTCTGTAGCAGTAACATCATTGCCCAGAATAACAGAAGCCTCGATGTCAACATTCTCCAAGTCGCCTACTGTACCGACGAAATAGAGATGAGTAAGATTGAAACCTTCAGCAGGAGCCTCATAGCGAGTTGCTGCATAGAAGTTCTCATCCAGAGCAGAAGCACCCGTACCCATCAGGGCAGCCTGAGCATTGGCTACAGGGTTGAGTACTGGATAATAGAGCGCATTACCCTCGTAACCTGTAGGCAAGTCGTAGATGAACTTCTGATCATCCTTCACCTTCTTCAAGCCAAGAGCCTTCAGCATGCCCTTCTTGCCAGAAATCTTTTCTACACAAGTAGCCACGAAATTCTTGGCAACATCCTCAGAAGGATAAGAGATGACGTTATAGGCAGGAGCAGGATCGTTGCCGTCCTCATACTCATTACCAGCATCACGACCAGATGGGTCGAGACTCAATGAGTAAGTAAGCTTATACTCGCCATCGTTCTTCAGATTGACGGTAGAAGTGCCCTTATAGTCAGAAGCCACGTTCTCAATGTGCAACTCCTCTGGGTCGAAGGCCATGACAGGAGCCTCTGTGATATTCAACTTAATGGTAGAGTTGTACTCGGTATTTTCCAAGCCCTCTACAGAGAATACGAGAGGATAATCCTTAGCATGAACCTCAGAAACATTATAAGGAGTGATTCTGAACTTAACGGTATCCTCACCTACCACAATAGGTGCCATCATGCCGCTCTGGTATGGAACCCATGCCTTGGCAGCATCAGCAGCAAGTGCCATTGGACCTGGATCGATGCCGTCATCACCACTGTTGTTTGCTGAAGTATAAACCTCAAGTGAAGCCTCAGGCATAGCCCATGGATCATCAGGATCATCAGCAACAAACATCTCAGAAGCAACGTTTGTGATAGTGAATGCCTTGGTTCCCTTGTTTACTACATAGAATTCATAGTATGAAGGATACATTGCATATTCATCTACAGGCTGCTCAACATTGATTACCTCTGGGAACTCAGCCTGAACCTCACCAGTGATATTCAGCGTAACAGGAATCTTAACGCTTGGCTTAGAAGGATCGTTGGTGGTAACGTTCAACTCACAGTCGTAAGTATCAGCCAGCTGGTTAGCCTTCAGCTCAACTGGCATTTCAACCTGCTCACCTGGAGCCACTACATAGTTCTTATAAGGTGTAAACTCGACGGTATTGCCGTCGGTGATATACATATCAGCAGGAGTAATACCGCGGGTACCGGTATGATCCATGATACCACAGAGTCCGAATACACCCAACTGGAATCCATCAGGATCTACATGGTACTGGAACTTGAAGGAACCGTCCTTGCGGAGAATCACCTCAAAGTTCATACCCAGCATCATCGTATTGCCATAATTCTTATAGCTTACAATGACCTCATCATCCTTTGCCTTGTAATATACACCATCAGAAGATGGAGTGTTCATAGAGTGGTTACCCCAGAATGGGCAGATGATGTTGGTATAGAAGGTTTCTGTTGTTGGCAGACTGGCTGGTGGCTCAGGGAACTGCTTGTAATCCTCTACCGGTGCATCGAAAGATACGAAACCAGTATTGTAGATATACATCTCCTTGTACTTCTTGCCATAGAATGGGAATTCGAATGGAAGTGTTACCTTCTTGAAGTCTGTCTTATTAATATAGTATGCATAAGGCATGTGCTCGGTATAGTCGTTGGTGATGTCTACCCACTTGTAAGGTATATCGAAGCCATCGAGCTTAGACTTGAACACATAGTCTACTGTAGAATTTCCTTTAGCCTCCAGGTCGGAAGCTGTATACCAAGAAGCAGGCTCAGCAGAGAACGTAAGGTTCTCATCGCCCTCGTTGGTTACCTGGATTGTCTTTTCTACGTTGGTACCATAAGGAGTTTCAACCTTCAGGCTCTCGGGATTACTCTTCCAGGTAGGATTACCAATCACCTCAGCCTTCAATGGGATTTCCTTGGTTGTACCATCCTGATAGGTGATAACGAGCACATCTTCTACAGTACCCTTCTCGGCAGTAGGCAATGTTACTACGATATCCTTGCCCTGACCTGCAGGAACAGAGAAGGCAGCTTTTATTTCTTCTGCGAGAGTAAACTTGCCGTTCTTGACAGATACGCCAGCTACCTGGAGAGCATCCTTACCATTGTTGCTCAACAATACTGTGCGCTGCTGGGCAGAAGTGCGGAATACCTTACCGAAATCTACGCTGGTAGAATCGAGAGCAGCCTCAGCCTTCAGGTTGTCGCCAACAATGTTGGCAGTCAACTTGACAGATGCACTTGGGTTAATTGGGTCGTTGGTGATAACGGTGAGATAGTTGGTCAGAGGTCCTGCCACCAAATCATCGTTGGCTGCCAATGTTACCTTGATTTCCTTGCTTTCACCATTGCCGACATAGCCATCAGTGCTTGACAGGCTCTTGATCATAGACTTGGCAGGAGCCACAATCTTGATGGCGCTGCCTGTCTGGATATCATAATAAGGAGCATTCAGACCACCATTGCTCTCCTGTACCTTGTTGGCATCAACAAATATACAAGGGTCGGAAGCAGCAATATCGCTGACACCTACGAAGTTATGACCACCAGAACCGAATACGCCTGCTGGATTATAATCATCGTAGTAAACCTCTACACTTCCGTCAGGGCAAAGAGCCATGTGGAAACTGATGGTTGTGGTCTCGCCGGCACCATTGGTTGCAGGAGTTACCACATCCTTGAACTTGACATAGAGTTTACCGTTCTTATGACCATAGGTAATCTTACTGTTGGCACCCATGTCCATCCAGCCTGAGTTGGTATAAGCAGAAATATAGCCCAATCCCTGTACACAATCGCCAGTAGGAACCATACAAGAGATACGACCATCCATCTGCTGCATAGAGACACCGCCATAAGAAGATACGTAAATTTCATCATAATCCTTACCATAGAATGGGAACTTGAAGCCTACCTTGATAGGACCCGACTGCCAATTATTATTGGTAAACTGCGAGGTGATGTCCTTCTCATCAGCCAACTCTGGGGCTGGCTCATACTCGAATGATTTGTCACCGGCTACGTTAGAGATGGTAGTATAACCAAACTTATGTACTTTGGCAGTAGAACCTACTATCTTCTCGGAAGAGAACTTAGGGAAGACATACTGCAAAGGATAATTACCCGTGTTCTTGATAGTGATGGTAGCAGTCTTATCCTCACCGCCTACCTTCAAGTCGCCTGCTTCATAAACTTCAGGAGTTACACTCTGCTGGGCAGGAACTGAAGCGACACCACGAACCAGGAATGAATGCTGATTACCATTCTTATCGGTCAGGGTGATGGTACTGCTGAAGTTGCCCTCCTTGGTAGGAGCAAACGTCACAGGCAACGTACCGGTAGAGCGGGCTGCAATATTATTGGCACCCTTTGACACGTTGAACTGATCGGATGAAGACTTTATGTTTTTTGGAGCCTGGAGCATACCATATTGTCCACCGAACACACCATAACCGCTATTGGTCAACTCTACATCAATGGTCTTGGTCTGACCAACCAGCAAGTCGCCGAAGTCAACCAGCTGCTGACTGTGCAATTCTGGCTTATAGCCCTTCACGATCATAGTCAAAGCAACCTGCTGCTTAGAATCAACAGCCTCATTGCTCTTGACATGGATATTGAACTTATAAGTACCATTCACCAGTTTCTGACCATCATTCTTCAGAGTAACCTTCTGGCTTTCGTTAGGACGAACCTCACCGCTGATAGGCTCAGGGTTGAGTACCTGACTCCAGTCTGGGTTCTTGCTGATGGCCTGTACTGCCCATGTGAGCTGACTGGCTACTGCCTCAAAGCTGGTGCCCTTGAGCACCTCACTCAGCTGAGTCCAGGTTGTACCGTTATCAGAGCTATAGAAACTGTACTGGGCAACATCGGTTCTGGTAGTCTTGCCTGTACCCAATGGGTTCTTGGCGCCAGCAGGGAACTTAGCCACTACCCAGAAGCTTGAACCAGGAGCAAAGTGAATCTGCTCTTTCAGGGTGATAGGATAGTTGTATGCCCAGAAATCATAATTAACTTTCTGGATCAAACTTGCAGTAGAGATAGTACGTGAACCGTCGTAAATCTCAATCACAGGATTCTGTCCGTTCTGTCCCTGGAAGCGAAGATCTGTCAGGTTGAAACCATTAGGATAAGTTGCCTTATCTACATAGAAATACTGAGCCAAAGCATTTGGCAGCTTGGTATCAGTTTCACCGATATAGCTGTACAACTGGTTGGAATAGGTCAAAGTGTCTGGCCAGTCCTTTGCCTGATAGTTGGAAGTAGCCACAGCATTGCGCTTCACAAGTGTTGGGCTGACTGTACCGCTGAAAGGAAGGACCTGACCTGGGTTTGGATTCTTGATACGACCGCTGGTAGACATAGTAGCTCGGGTCGTAGCAGTAGTAAGCTGATACTTCAGCACGCCCTCACCGGCATTCTTTACATTGAAAGAAGCCTCGGCAGTGGAAGCCTTGGTGGCATCTACGGTCATAGAAAGGTTCTTCTGGTCTACCTGAACCTTAGGACCTGAATTGGTGGTAGCCTCCTTGATTGGAGATACGGCAGAAGCCTTACCCCAACGGTTGTAAGCCACAATGGCGAAGTAGTACTTAGTAGAAGCCTTCAAGCCTTCTACCTCATAAGACATCTTGTCGCCAGAATACTTGAACTTGGTATCTACTGATACTGAGCTCAACTTATTCAAGTCGTCTGTAGCAGAGAAATCCTCTGTGCTATAATAAATCACATGATGGTCGATGCTCTTCTCTTCGGTCTCAGGAATCGTCCATTCGATGAGAGCATTGTCGTGAGATGCAGTAACAGTGAAGTCGGCAACAGCCTCAGGCACGCTACCCTCCTTACCCTGCAAAGCCTTGTAAGCATCGATATAACCGGAACCCATCAAACCCTTGTACTCAGGATTCTGAGTATACAGGTCGTTTACCGAAGTGGTAAGCAAGGTGCGGAGAGTCTCATTAGAGAACTGCTTGTTACCATACTTGGAAAGAATCAAGGCTGCAATACCAGATACATGAGGACACGCCATAGAGGTTCCCTCGTTGTAACCATAGGTACTGTTAGGCAAGGTACTCAATACGCCATACTGCTGACCATTGTCTTCCAAACCACCAGGGGCTGTCACATCAACCCACTTGCCACGGTTGGAATAATAAGCCACGCTTCCGTCTGGAGCCATGGAACCAACAGCCACAACCTTGTCAAGACAACCTGGATAATAATTGCCTTCCTCGCCATTGTTACCGGCAGCAAAGATACAGAGACCTCCGTTCATCTTGTCGCCACCACCATTCTTGGTGAAGTAATCAACAGCCGCGGTAATCGACTTATCCTCTTCGTCAGCAACACCGGCACCCCAAGAACACTGGGCAATGCTGGCACCGCGATCGGCTGCATAAACAATGGCAGCACCGAAATCAGCTACAGCTGAACTGCTGGCACGGCTATCAAATACCTGGCAAACCATCATCTTGACACCGCCCTTACCGTCGCTACCACCGGCAACACCGCAGACACCGATACCATTATTATTGGTTGCACCTACAGTACCTGCTACGTGAGTACCATGAGAGTGAGCGTTGATATCGCTTGAATTGATAACAAAGTTATAGCCGTAGATATCATCTACATAGCCATCACCATCATCATCAACACCAGGCTTACCGTTCAACTCGGCTGTGTTGATCCACACATTGTCCTTCAGGTCTGGGTGATCTACCTGGAAGCCACCATCAATGATAGCAACCACAACATCCTTAGAACCGGTAACACCAGTTTCCCAAGCCTTGAATACATTGGCATCGGCACCCACCTTGGTTCCTGCGATATGCCCATCGTTGTTGTAATGCCACTGATCATTGAGCAATGGATCATTGAAAGGCATGGTAGATGCAGCCTTGGCAGCCCTAGCCACGGCAGCAGGAGAAACCTCCAGGAAACGCTCACCGCCAATAGGCTTGTAAAGAGGAATTCGCTGTGCGTAAGATACGCCTTCAGCAGAACGGAACAGGTTTCTTGCCTGTGCCAATTTCATACCTGATGCCTCATAATGGACATCATACCAAAGATCCAGTCCGAAAGCCTTGTGCTTTGCCTCATTCTTACCAGCATAAGGAAAGACACGAGTCATGGAGACTGCCTTTACTTTCTGATTGACCCTGTCGAGCGGGGTCACGCCTGTCTGAACATACTTCCTGTTTGTGCCTTTCACCGACAACGGTAGCTTAGCCGCAACCATACGGTCGGCTATCTCTCGTTGAAGTTTGACACGCACAACGCCCTCTACAAAGTTAGACTCTGCAGATTGCGTAGTAGAAGATGTTGACTGCGCACTAATACGAACGTTACTGCCTAAACACAGCACCGCACATACAAGTAATAGTAATCTTCTTGTCATGTTTGTTTGTTATTAAAATGAAATATAAAATAAAAAATCTCGCTCGTTTATATAAACTGAGTGCAAAATTAAATATTTATATTGATTTTCCCAAACTTTTCCCTTATTTTTATACAAAAAAGTGCAAGAAAAATGTAATAGTATAAAATACCACTACACTTCTCTTACACTTTATAACTATATTCGATTCCCCCTAATGAATCATCACTTTTCTTACCCTACCATTTTTCTGCCGAATGATATTCACGCCCTGCAGAGGCTTTGAGAGTCTGATTCCATCCAGGGTATAATAGCCGTCCATACCAGACAGTTGAGGCATCGTCACCTCATCTATACCATCCACCTTATTATCAGTTACCTTTACTTCATCCAGGAAAAAACGACCCTTATCGGCAGTGAAACTTATCTTCACATCGCCTGTAGCATAGACCGAAGCCCCCAACTGACTCCATTCTCCCTTCTTGAGAGGTACTGAATACTTAGACAGTTCAGACTTGTGGATAACCGCCATCTGCCTTGCGCCACTATTCACATCGTTTATCTCCAGATACAACTTGGAGGCATCATTTCTTCCATCCCATGCCGCAGCCTTGAATGAAAGCATCGCTGTACCATTTACCGTAAAGGTTGGCGTAGTGATATTGCCGGCAACTCCTGATTTTCCAAGGCGCACGCAACCGTCAGCCTCATAAACTGTTCCCGTACTGGTCCATCCACTATTATCCAGGTCTTCACCCAACAATTGAGTTCCAGCAATACTACCTTTCCACAGGTTATCGTTTCCACCTGTACCATGACACTTGTCAAACGATTCATACAACAAGGTAGAGCCTGAAGGCTGTACCGGTATATCAGGCTTATGATCACCAGAATGATCTGCCTTACTCACCGTAAACGAAGCCGATCCATCACTTGAAATGGCGATATTCTTGATGTCAAGATGCATATACGTAGTACCATCAGTATTCTTATTATATAAGGTGGCAGCCGGTTGAGACATAGCCGTAAGACTATTATTAGACTGATAAGGATAAAGATCACTTGCCGAACCATTCAAATAGGTTGACTTGCCTGCTCTGAAGATAGTAAGACGAGGATGGTCATTCACAAATTTCTGATTGGCATCGTCATAATATTCACTATTCGAGTTCAGTACATTACAATACCAGACATCAGCATCATAATCTACATGAGTAATCATGACTCCCGCTCCAGGAAGTTCAGCATCCCATCCTGTATTCTGTCGGTTTTCAATGATATAATACTCGTCTTCATGTGCCTTGTTTCTGATGATATAAGCATCTCCTCCCTGGCTCATCGCCATGACGTCAGCCACCTTTGTCTCCTCTTCTATATCCGTTAAGTCATGAAGAGTAATCCAACCACAGTTTGCTTTCTCATAAGCCGAATACCCGGCAGGCCATTTTCCGTCACCATTATAGCTGCCACTATCCATCAGGTCAAATTCACCCAATCCAAACCATCCGGTATAACTGGTGTCATAAAGGTCGGGCAAATCCAGACAGTGAGAGAATTCATGGCAGAAAGTACCTATTCCATCAAGCTTGTTCATACCATTCAATTCACTGCTACAGGCGTAAGTATCCACCTTAACCCCATCAAACTGCAGCGCTTTGCCATAATCTGACAATGACAAAGCATACATGTGAGGCCAAACGGTAGAAGCAGCACCACCATTGGCTTCGCCCTTACCGGCATAGAGAACAAAGACCTGTTCCACTTCGCCATCATTATCCCAATCATACTTGGAGAAGTCAACTCCCTGCTGCTTCGCCCAAAGGCAAGCCTCAGCAATCATTGCACCCGCACGCAAATCTTCACCGTCAGTACTATTCGCACCATAATAAGCAGTGGCTTTCTGCAAAGGACAGATACCCAACACCTCGAAATCCAGTTCAAACTGTCCCATACTTTGATTACGGAAATAATCCTTCACACTGCCACGGAAGCCATTTTCCGTGTAATCATCGCCATTGACTATCTGCTTATACAATGCCAGGTCATGCCCACTCTGGAACTTACGATCGGTGAATTCGGCTAAAATAACAAGTCCCTTCCTAGTTCCACGGAAACTATTCTGCTTTGCTCTCGCCTTCTGAAGATGGAGTTTCTGTCGAGATTGAACCTTTGCACGACGGGCTGCCGCATTCTTCTTGCGAGACAAGGAAGCAGTAGAATCCAATCGCTTTCCTTGTCCTGTTGCAGCATCCATTACATACTTGGTTCCGTCTTCCGAAACATAATAATGCATGAATTCATCGCCCACCAACTGTACACGAACCTCGGTTCCATCAGTCAAAGTCATCAAACGCCAAACGCCTCGCTTTGCAGGCACTGCCATAGAAGACAGTGCCATACAAAGCAAGGCGTTCAATAAATAAAATCTTATCTTCATATCTGAATGAATATCATATCTGAATGAATAACATAGGATAAAAGCTGACACTTGATTTTATCCAACTTTCTTACTTCAATACAATCTTGCAATCATCCAGGCTCTCTACTGTGGCGAGTGCCTCATAACGGATTCCTTCCTTGCGCAGGAAATCACCACCATGCTGGAATGCCTTCTCGATGATGAAGCCCATTGCCTCAATCTTGGCACCAGCCTTCTCGCAGAGATCCATAATACCCTTGGAAGCGTTACCGTTGGCGAGGAAGTCGTCGATGAAGATAACACGGTCTTCTGGAGTCAGGTAGCTGTTGCTTACACATACCGTATAGTCACGGTCTTTGGTAAAAGAGTGAACCACCGAGGTAATCATACCCTCCATGGTCTTAGGCTGCTTTTTCTTGACGAAGACAACAGGGAGATTGGTCAGATAACCCACCATGATGGCAGGAGCGATGCCCGAAGCCTCGATAGTAACAATCTTGTTGTAATTGATGTCCTTGAAAAGGCGCACGAATTCCTTAGCCAGGTCCATCATCAGGATAGGGTCCATCTGATGATTTACGAAGCTATCTACTTTTAAGATTCCACCAGGAAAGCAGCGGCCCTCCTGCATAATTCTTTCTTTCAGTAAATCCATTATGACTTGAACTTTAATATGGTTATTGGGTGCAAAATTACTACTTTTTTCGGAAACGGGAAAGTTTATCGCCCAATAATTTTGTTTTGTCTGCAATTTACCGTAATTTTGCACCGAATATTAACAGGAAATGATGGGAGTATGAGCAGTTACCCCCTATAAAACAATAAGAATATGAATCCATATATCAAGCAATTTCCCGACCTCATGTCGGGCAAGAAGATTATGTATGTTCACGGTTTCCTCTCTTCTGGTCAGAGTGGCACCGTGAAGATGTTGCAGGAACTGATGCCTAACGCCACCTTTGTGGCAGAAGACATTCCGGTGCATCCTGAGGAAGCTGTGGAAATGCTTCAGAAACTGGTAGAGGCTGAAAAGCCCGACCTCATCATCGGCACCTCAATGGGTGGTATGTACACCGAGATGCTGAAAGGCTACGACCGCATACTCGTGAATCCAGCCTTCGAGATGGGCAACACGATGAGCAGCATGACCGGCAAGCAGGAATTCCAGAACCCGAGAAAGGACGGAGTAAACGAACTGATGGTTACCAAGGGTCTCATCAAGGAATACCGCGACATCACCGAGCGCTGCTTCCAAGACATCACCCCTGAGGAGCAGGCACGAGTTTACGGTCTCTTCGGCGATGAAGACCCGGTGGTTCACACCTTCGACCTCTTCCACGAGCACTATCCGCAGGCCATCCACTTCCATGGCGAGCACCGACTCATCGACAAGGTGGCATTCCACTATCTCTGCCCGGTAATCCGCTGGATAGACGACAAGCAGAACGGCAAGGAGCGCCCTATCGTATATATCGACTTCGATGCCCTGCACGACAGTTACATGAAGGCAACCAGCAGCATGCACAAGGCATACGAGATGCTGATAGAGCATTACAATGTATATATCGTAGCCCCAGCGCCTACCAACGACCATGAATACATGGCGAAGGTACAGGCGTGGGTGGAGGAATATCTCTCTACCCCAGCCTACGACCACATCATCTTCTGCAACCAGAAGAACCTGCTCTACGGCGATTACTTCATCGACCCTCGCCCATGCGACGGTTTCATGGGTACGGCGATAGAATACGGCAGCGATGAATTCAAGACCTTCGAAGAAATCATCACCTTCTTCGAAAGACTGGGAGGACAGTGATTTAGTTGATAGTTTATAGTTAACAGTTTATAGCAAAAAAGGTGCAACTCACATTCTGACTTGTGAGTTGCACCTTTTTTAACTATAAATTCCTTTGATTCTTATGCTTTATCCATGTTCTTCGGCAACACGAGGTTCAGGATAACAGCGAGCAGGAAGACTACGGCTACACAGTTATCGGCAAATACGGTGCGGACAATCTCTGGGAAGATGTTGAACATGCCCGTAGCCGATGTGAAGCCGAGACCCACGCTGAGCGAGAGGCTCACGATGACCATGTTGCGCTGAGAGAAGCCCGTACGCGCCATCATGCCGAAACCGGCAAAGAGAATGCTACCGAACATCATGATGGTGCAGCCACCCAATACAGCCTGAGGAATGGTGGTCAATACATAACCGATAGCAGGGAATACACCACCGATAATCATGATGATGGCACCCAACCCAATGGTGAAGCGGTTTACCACACCCGACATGGCTGCCAAACCTACATTCTGGCTGAACGATGTGATAGGAGTACAACCGAAAAGACCAGAGAAGGTACTTACGAAGCCATCGCAACATACAGCTGAACCCATCTCCTTGGTGCTAGGATCACGCTTTAAGGCACTGTTGCAAAGAGCCGAAGTATCACCAATGGTCTCTGTGGCAGACACCAGATATACAGCTACCACCGAAAGGATGGCACCGATATTGAACTCTGGGGTGAATGGCAGGAGCTTTGGCAACGAAATGATGGAAAGATCAGAAAGTCCACTATAATCTATCATTCCCACGAAGAGCGCCAGCACATAACCCACCAGCAATCCTACCAATACAGAAAGAGAGCGGAGGAAACCCTTGGCAAAAATCTGGCAGAGAAGACAGGCAAGCAAGGTAACCGTGCCCACAACCCAATTGTTCATGCTGCCGAAATCTGCTGCACCCTGACCACCAGCAAAAGAGTTGGCACCCACAGGAAGAAGCGAGAATCCGATGGCTGTTACCACCGTAGCAGCAACCACAGGCGGAATGAGCTTAATCCAATACTTGGCGAAAAGTCCGAGTGTTCCTTCTACCAGACCACCAATGATGACAGCGCCTATCAAAGTACCCATGCCATGAGCACCGGCGATGGCGATGGCAAGCGAAAGGAAGGTGAAGGAGATACCCATCACGATAGGAAGACGGGAACCGATGCGCCATACCGGATAGAGCTGCACCAGAGTACCGATACCGGCGATAACCATACAGTTCTGGATGAGCACAGCGCTCGTCGGACTATCCAATCCTACTGCACCAGCAAGAATCATAATTGGCGCAATGTTACTTACGAACATCGCCAACACATGTTGAAGACCAAATGGGAGTGCTTTACCGACGGGCACTCTACCGTCAAGCTTGTAGAGATTTTCTATTGACTGTTCCATTATTGTTATAATAATTAGAGAATTTACTAATACTCTGTTTTTTCTGAATTTTCCTCCCACATGCGGAAGGCACCCAGCGCCTCATCACGCATCAAGGCAATCATCGGCTTGTGGCGCTCTTCTATCTTGCGGTCAATCTCCTCATAGATAAACTCATCGTCGAAACCAATCTTGGCCGCATCCTTCCGGTCGTTGGCATAATAGATACGGTCGAGATGTGCCCAGTAGATAGCACCCAGACACATCGGGCATGGTTCGCAAGAGGTATAAATCTCGCAGCCCTCCAGATTGAAGGTCTTCAGCTTGAAACAAGCCTGGCGCACACAGTTCACCTCGGCATGTGCCGTAGGGTCGAGATCGATGGTTACGCTGTTGGAAGCCTCAGCAATGATGATACCATCCTTGGCAATGACAGCACCAAAAGGACCGCCACCGGTCTTAACACTATTCTTTGAGAGCTCAATGGCTCTATGCATCAATTCTTCTTTTGTCATAATTCTTATTCTTTAATATCGGTTATTATAATAGAGTACTACATTTTTTTGCACGAACTTTTGCTGCAAAGATACACTTTTTCGCACGAATATCCAGCACTTTACTACATATTTTTGCACGAATACCCTATTTTTCCTTAAAAACGCATTCCCATTCAACAGTTAATTATCAATAATTATAAATACCTTTATTATAAGAGTAGTTATAATTTTCGTAACTTTGTAGCCTATGAATCAAAACAATATCAGCGCCGCTGAACTTTTCCAGCGGGTAAGGGAACTCTTGATGCTCCCGGATTTGGAGCCGAAGACCCGCAACAAGATGATGCACGATACGCTCATCCTCTGCTGCCACGAAGGAGTGAAGGATACCAGACAGGCTTTCGGTAACCTTTTCTCCCAGGTGGATTATCTCTGTAAGGCCCGCGGCATCAAGGTGGCAGACAAGATTGCCATCCAGACCATGCGCCGACACAGCAACTCGCAGGAACCCCTGTCGGGCGAAGACCTCAAGTATGATGCACGTGCCCTCGCCATCTTCATCTCTGCCGTATTCGGAGTGGATGTGCCTCATGAACTGAACGTGCTCATCCCCCATACCAACCGCCCCTACCAGAAGGGATTGGAAATCAACAACCGCCGCATCCGCTGCATCGTGAAGAACTGGGACAGCGACTTCATCCGTGTGGATATCGACCAGGATGCCGACGAGGAGGAATACCTGGTGAGACTGAAGGACGAAGAGAACCATATCGACCATACCTACCTTTGGGACCTTCTGAAGGAAGGCATGCAGCTCAACCTGCTCGACTGCCAGGTGAAGCAACCCATCATCACACCCCGACTCATCGTGGTGGAACCCGACTATCTGGTAGATATCAGTAGCATCGCCACCTGCTTCACGGCTTTCGGCCACCATCCCCTGCTCTATCTTCTCAACCTGATGAAACCTAGAGCCAACACCCAGGCCACCCTACTGGGTAACTTTGCCGGAGCGGCACTGGATGACATCATCAACACGCACGGCAAATACCAGATGAACGAGACGGTGAAGACCAATTTCAGGGAGAAAGCCCTGGAGTTCTGCACCTGTCCCTGGTTTGACGCCAAGAAGTTCTATACCGATGCCAGTCTGCAGGCATTCAATCTGCAGCAGGTGGTGGATATTCTCTTTCCCCGCACCGCATCGCAGGCACAGATGACAGCATTCCGAGGCGAGGAGTTCTACGACAGGAAGAAAGCCATCCTCGAACCTTCGTTCGTCTGCGAAGCACTCGGCATCCAGGGACGTGTGGATTTGATGACCACCGACTGCAAACTGCTGGTGGAGCAGAAATCGGGACGCAACATGAACATAGAAACGCACCAGGTAGATCCCGCCTATCACAGTTATCAACTGGAGCCGCACTATGTGCAGCTGCTGCTCTACTATGGCGTGCTGCAGCATAACTTCAAGCTGAGTAACGAACGGGTAAACATCCGTCTGCTCTATTCCAAGTATCAGCCGCAAGACGGACTGATGGTGGTAGCCTATTACCGCAAACTATTCCAGGAAGCCATCACCTACAGAAACCAGCTGGTAGCCGCCTCCTTCGAGATAGCCAAGGAAGGCTTTGAGCATGCGCTGAACGAGTTTACCCCCGAAGTACTCAATGTTGCCGGCACCCAGGACTTCTTCTACAACAAGTACCTGAAGCCTCAGCTCAGTGCCATCACCGACCCGCTCCATGCCCTATCGCCACTGGAGGAAGCCTACTTCTGCCGCATGATGACCTTTGTGCTCAGAGAGCAGATGATCAGCAAGGTGGGCGCACAGGAAGGTACGAACACATCAAGCTCCGACCTCTGGACAATGCCTCTATCAGAAAAGAAGGATGCAGGCAACATCTACACCGACCTGCACATCATCAGGAAGGAACAGAGTAGCGAGGGAAGCGGATACGACACCATTACCCTGAGCGTGCCCGACCAGGGCAAGGACTTCCTGCCCAATTTCAGAATCGGCGACATGGTGTATCTCTATACCTACAAGCTGAAAGAAGAACCCGACGTGAGAAAGGCTATATTATATAAAGGTGTATTGCAGGAGATTCACAGCGATGAGATTGTGGTGCATCTGAACGACGGTCAGCAGAATGCCGACATCTTCGAGATGAACCTGCCGTATGCCATCGAACACGGAACGAGCGATGCCAGCACGGGCGGAAGCATCCGCAACCTGCACCAGTTTATCTGTGCACCCAAGGACAAGCGCAACCTGCTGCTGGGACAGCGTGCCCCGCAAAGAGACACTTCCCTATCGTTGACCAGACATTACGACGATGTTTTAGACGACATCATCCTCCGTGCCAAGCAGGCACAGGATTACTTCCTGCTCGTGGGACCTCCAGGAACAGGAAAGACCAGCCGTGCCCTGAAGTTCATGGTAGAAGAAGCGCTGAACGACGGAACGGGATTACCTACAGCAGAAAGCATCGCCACGGCAAGAGGCGGCTATCAGCAGCCAGCCTCATCCATTCTCCTGATGAGCTATACCAACCGAGCCGTGGATGAAATCTGCGAGATGCTGGTAGATTCCGGCATCCCATTCCTGCGCCTCGGCAGCGAGTACTCTTGTGACGAAAGATTCCGCCCATATCTGATAGAGAAGGCCATCAGCGACTGTCCGAAGCTGGAAGCCATCAAACAATATATAATAGGTACGCGCGTCATTGTGGGCACCACATCGATGATGACCTCCAAGCCATTCATCTTCACGCTGAAGCACTTCAAGCTCGCCATCATCGACGAGTCGAGCCAGATATTGGAACCCAACCTCATCGGCTTGCTTTCGGCTGTGGATAAGTTCATCCTCATCGGTGACTACAAGCAGTTGCCAGCCGTGGTGCAGCAGAGCGAGAAGGATTCAGGCATCCCTACCATCAACGACAGCCAGAAAGGTGGCGGCATCGACATGAGCATCCTACAGGACATCTGTCTCACCAACTGCCGCAACTCCCTCTTCGAGCGTCTGATTCGCTGGGAAGACCATGAGGAGCGCAGCGAATTCATCGGCATCCTGCGCCGCCAGGGACGAATGCATCCGGAAATTGCAGAGTTCCCCAACAGAATGTTCTACCGACGGGAGAAGCTGGAGCCGGTGCCTTGTCCACACCAGTTGGAAACGGAACTCTCCTACACCCTCCCATCGCTCGATGCCACCGACGACCTTCTGAAGAATCATCGCATGATCTTCCTGCCATCCCAGTTCTGCAAGGAACCGAATGTATCAGACAAGATCAATGCCAACGAGGCGGAAATCGTGGTAGATATGCTTCGTCGCATCCACCGTTTCTACGGCGAGCGGTTTGATGCCCAGAAGACGGTGGGCGTCATCGTGCCTTACCGCAACCAGATAGCCATGGTGCGCAAGGGCATCGAGAAGCTCGGCATCCCGGAACTGGAGAAGATAAGCATCGATACCGTGGAGCGATACCAGGGCAGTCAGCGCGACGTAATCATCTACAGTTTCACCATCCAGAACATCTGGCAGCTCGACTTCCTGACCGGCAACAGTTTCGTGGAAGATGGTGCCATCATCGACCGCAAGCTGAACGTAGCCATCACCCGTGCCAGGAAGCAGATGATAATGACGGGCAATCCGGAGATATTGCGCAATAATCAGATTTTTAACCAATTAATGGACTATGTGAAAGAAAAAGGGGGATATTTTCAAAATTTCACCGAAAAAGTTTGGTGATACGGAAATAAAGTCCTATCTTTGCATTCGAATTATAGACAAAAGGATAAACAAGAGACACAAAATAGATTTAGGATTCCGGTGCTCCGCAGGCACTGGAATTCTTTATTTTTTTATGCCTTTTGTAACCCTATTATTAATAACATATAAACAACAAGAAAAATTATGGCTTACATGTCACAAGAAGGCTACGACAAGCTCGTAGCTGAGCTGAAAGAGCTCGTATCCGTAGAGCGCCCTAAGGCATCAGCCGCAATTGCTGAAGCCCGCGACAAGGGTGATTTAAGTGAGAATTCTGAGTATGATGCCGCCAAGGAGGCACAGGCTCACCTAGAAGATAAGATCAACCGCATCAAGCTCACCATTGCCGAGGCTAAGATCATCGACACCAAGCAGCTCAGCACCGACAGCGTGCAGATTATGTCAAAGGTAGAGATGACCAACATGGCTAACAAGGCAAAGATGACTTATACCATCGTGAGCGAGAGCGAGGCAAACCTGAAGGAGGGCAAGATTTCCATCAAGACCCCTATTGCTCAGGGATTGCTCAACAAGAAGGTAGGTGAGATTGCAGAGATCAAGATTCCTCGCGGTACCATCAATCTTCGCATTGACAAGATTTCATTTGAATAAAACGGAATAAAAGGAACTATCATATTGGCAGCGATGCCCGTATGACGGTTCCTTTTATGTTATATGTAAGCCCCCAAGATAAGACAAGAAACATAAACTGTAAATTACAAATTATTAATTATAAATTGATTAGAGATTATGGCAAGCATTTTTTCAAAGATTGCAGCAGGAGAGATTCCTAGCTACAAGTGTGCAGAAAGCGACAAGTTCTATGCTTTCCTCGACATTAGCCCTATCGGCAAAGGTCATACTCTGGTAATTCCTCGCAAGGAGGTGGATTACATCTTCGATATGGAGGATGCAGACCTGGCTGAGTTTGAGGTATTCGCCAAGAAGGTGGCTAAGGCCATCAAGGCAGCCTTCCCATGCAAGAAGGTGGCTCAGGTGGTCTTGGGTCTGGAGGTTCCTCATGCCCACATCCACCTCATCCCAATGAACAGCGAGGCCGATGTAAACTTCCGCAAGGAGCACCTCAAGCTATCAGAAGAGGAGTTCAAGGAAATAGCCGACAAGATTTACGCTGAGTTCAAGAAACTGTAAAGCACAGGCTATAAGGCATAAATCATAAAAACAAGAAATGAGATATGAAGGCAGGTCATTGCCATTCATATCTCATTTTTCTTTCTATAACTTTAATTCACGCCTGATAGCATCAAATTCATTTGATAGCTTAAACGAAATCATCCCCCTTCTTCATCTGTATCTCGTTCACGTATTTGCGAACCAAGGCAGAAGAGTCTTCTTTCTTACAAACCAGAAGCACGTTGTCGCTTTCAGCAACTATGAAACCATCGAGACCATTCAGTACGGCAAGCTTGCCCTTTGGCATCTTAACCACCGTGTTGTGGCAATCCTCCATCAGCACATCGCTGTCAACAATCACATTGTCGTTAGAACCTTTCTGCATTGCCTCGTAGATACTGTGCCAGGTACCGAGGTCAGCCCATCCGAAGTCGCACTTCATTACGCATACATTAGAAGGTTTCTCCAAGATGCCAAAATCCACAGAGATGTTCGGATAAGAAGAGAAAGTCTCCTTCATGTAGGCATTCTCCGTTTCTACGCTAAACTCCGGATATCGCTTATCGTATTCACGAAGCACAGGTGGCAATATCTTGCAGAAGCACTTGCGCAGATAACTTACATTGCTCAGGAAGAGCCCCGTGTTCCAATAGAACTCGCCACTCTCCATGAAAATCTTGGCGAAATCACGCTCTGGCTTCTCAGTAAACGACTGCACCTGGTAGATGTTATCACAGAGAACATCGCCCATCTGAATATAGCCATATCCTGGTTCCGGACGGGTTGGCTTTACACCCATGGTCAGGAAATGATTGTTCTCGGCTACGAAAGCCAAGCCCTCCAATACATTCTTGCGGAAAGCCTCTTCGTTGAAGATGGCCTGGTCGGAAGGTGTGGCGATGACACAGGCATTAGGATTCATCATCGAGATGCGATGGTTAGCCCAAGCCATGCTAGGTGCCGTGTTGCGATGGATAGGCTCTGCCAGAATGTTGTCGGCAGATACCTCTGGCAACTGCTCTTTCACCAAATCCACATATTCCTCGTTCGTATTGATATAAATATGGTCGGCTGGCACTATCTTCGCCATACGATCGAAAGTTTGCTGCAACTGGGTTCTACCTACTCCAAAGAAGTCGATGAACTGTTTGGGATAGTTACTACGACTGCAAGGCCACAATCTTCTACCCTTACCACCTGCCAATATTACGCAATAATTGTTATTATCATTAATTGTCATATTATGGGTCTTATAATGTTGGTTATTGAAATCAAGTGTAAAGTTAGTAATTATCCATGAAAAGACCAAATATTTTGCGAGAATTTAATAAAGATAGGACAAAAACAACACATTTTTAGTATTTTTTCTTCCTAAAATATATTTTTGCGAAAAAAAGTCGCCAAAAAGTTTGCTATTTCAAATTTTATTTGTACCTTTGCACCCGCAATCGCCCAGATGGCGGAATCGGTAGACGCGCTGGTCTCAAACACCAGTGGA